>JBJEKG010000151.1:0-2714 GCA_051878535.1 Muribaculaceae bacterium | reverse complement strand
TCGGTGGTGGTGAGAATGGCCACGGGGGTAGCACCGGGTGCCGCAAACCAGCGGTAGCGGGTGATGGTGTAGCAGTCTAAAGTGTCGGCTTCGAGCGGCACGAATGGCTCGAAGACATCGCCGCCTAAGCGGGCGGAGAAGACCATGCGCTCGGCGACCATGGTGGCCGCGATGGTGTCGCCGACGGCGATTATCAGCGCGCCATCCACAGGCACGGAGGTGGTGATGACACCTTCCAACCGCAGGTCATGGTTGCCGCAATAGCGGCCTACGGCGGCGAACGATTGTGCACTTTCGCCGCACATCGGCTGTAGCGAATCGCCGAAAGCGCAGTGCATCAAGCGGTTCTCACGACTGACCAAGCGCCGACCGGCTGTGCTGATTTCATACCAACGTATTTCGCCGTCGACGTCCTCGCACAGCAACGAATCGCCATAGCAATCCACACGCGCCGGCACCGCGGCCTCTTCCGCCGCGGAGAAGTCCCACAGCGATGCCGCCGTGCTAATCGCCGCCGGATTGGGAAGCTTCCGCGGCAGCTCGACAGCGCCGGCCACCGCCGCCGCTAACAAAAGTATCATCGATATTTTCCGTGTCATATTTAGCGTCGTCTTTTTATGGTTATTACCTTCACTTTGCCGGCTTCGAGCCACAAGATGAGAGTGTAGGCGAAGGTGGTAGTGTTGGCTTCGATAAGGATAGGAAACTCGATTGACATGGTTGTCCAATGCAAGTCGTATTCAGTAGGGTCAAGCGTATTATCCGTTGAAAGTGCTTTTTCAATGGAGCTATAAAGTGTGCGTTTGCAGGGCTGGACTACTTGGCCTTGGAGGATTTCAAGACTGTCGACAGTGTCGCCGACATTAATGCCGCACAGGGGCAAGTATGCGGCTACGGCATCACTCAATGTGGCATCATCAGCATTGCCCAACGCTGCGTATTCCAAAATCATCGAACCGCCGTTTTCGCTGACGTAGCGGAAATCGCGCGTGCAACTTTCATGAGGGTTCTGTAAGTCCAAACAAGCCACTCCACTTTCTGAATCTACGTAATATTCAAATGCGTGGTAGATGTCGGTATCAGCAGGACGATGCTCGCTCAGAATTGACGCGGCATCAGGGAATACAAGCCACGGTATCGCCTCGATTGAGACGTGACAAGGTGTTTGCGAATGCCCATACATTGCTATGGTAGAGCATAGCAAAAGAAATATGATTTTTGGTAATTGTTTCATAATCAGAAATAGAAAAATTGGCGATATTTACCGTCTTCTCGAAAATAGAGCTCTTCTTGTGAACTCTCAGGCAGCGTATTGATAAGTATTTGGCTGACACGGCCATCGGTAAAAGTGATTTGAGCCACAAGGCCGGAGGGGTGCTTGAGATAGATGTCGTGTGGGCAATTATCAGCATCAATGGCTATGAGTGAAAACACCTCACTATACGGTTGACCGATATCGAACGAACCGATGATGCTGTGGCCGATTGAGCGCTGCAAGCACGCGTATTGAAGTGCTAACGTTCTCAAGCTGTCGGTGTTTACCGAATAACGCATTGCCACGTAGTTGCCTACGGAATCGCTCCCCATCTCCAAGTCAACAGCTCCGGGTGGACAATCGCCTCCGGAATAACGGATGTGACAATCTTTGATGGTGGATAGATATGCAAACGTCTGTTCAACCGAGCTAAATTCCGGATGCCGCACCATAACGGCCGAGTCTATTGCGTGAGTAGTGCGCAGAGTGTCGCTATCGTAGCACACTTCGATGGTGCACAAATCCCCGATTGCTTCGCTTTGCGAATAGCAAGCTGTTGTAAAATAAGCTATTAGAAGTATAATTAAAATCCGTTGCATAAGCTTTTCAGAATAAAAACGTATGGAATTGGTGCTGGAAAGACTGACCCTTGCCTGCTTTTGCCATTAGAAGAATATTCAATTTGCTCTGTTGCACCGAGCAAATTATCAAATGCTGCAGATGCATTTTGAGATGCTCCCAAATTAAATTTCACTTTCCCTCCATCTAAATAGTAGCTATTTGAAAGAATGAAACATCCCTGCGACCATCCTCGTGATGTGCCGTAGTGAAACCGAATGCCGCGGTTCGCGACTTGTCCACCCAAACCGGGTTTTTGCCATTTATTCCACTGATTAGGTGTGGCGAACGGATATTCCCCATCATTTATCCGCTTCTCTGAACCCACAGCGTTACTGCTTTCACCGCCGGGTGTCACATAAAAAAGAGTACTCCCTATTCCCGACTTGCCTGAGATATGTACTACACCAAGTGTTTGGTAATCATCAATTTCCAAGTTAAGACCGATTACTCGTTCGCCATAATTACCTTCTGAATATGTCTGGAATTGGCTATAATTGTCAAAAGTTGCACCAATAAAATCATTTCCAGGCGTAATCACCTCGCGGTCGATATTCCACATACCTTCGCTATTTTTCGATACAAAAATGCTGTCGCAGCCGGAGGGGTCGATGGCCATGATTGGATTGGCGGCGCAGTATGAGTATGGGGAGACGGAGTAGTAGGATTCAGAGTGCGGGTCGGGGGTTGTCCAGCGAGGGAGGGAGGGGAGGAGGGTGCGGGCGGGGAAGGTGTAGGCGTGGCGACCGTCGGCGCGGGTGAGTTCTTTGTCGCTGTAGAGGTACTGCTGGCCGTCGGGGTAGCGCCACGGTTCGCCGTAGGGGTAGTAGTAGGTGCGCTG
>JBJEKG010000150.1:0-13944 GCA_051878535.1 Muribaculaceae bacterium | reverse complement strand
TACTACCTCAACGGCTCCGCCTACGTAAGCGGCACCAGCAACGCCTCCGAAGCATGGGCCATCTCGCCCATTATCAACCTCACCGGCGCCACCTCCATCACCGCCGCATTCGAGCACGCTGCCAAGTTCCAAACCACCCTCACCACTTTGTGCGGCATGGCCGTGCGCGAAGAAGGTGACTCCTCGTGGACCATGCTCACCATCCCCACCTGGCCCACCGCCGGCGCTTGGACTTTCGCTAACTCCGGCGACATCTCCCTGAGCGCCTACGCCGGCAAGAAGATTCAATTAGCCTTCAAATACGGCTCCACTGCCGACGGCGCCGACACCTGGGAAATCCGCAACCTCAAGCTCGTCTCCGACCAACCCATCTCCGTGGAAGGCGCCGGCGACCCCACCCCCACACCCGACCCCGAACCTGCCGACGACACCAAAGGCCAATTCAACACCTTCAACGACGGCACTCCCAAGTCGACCTACGGCACATACACCAACGCCACCGGTTGGACAGCCACCAACTGCAACATCCTCAGCGGTGTAGCAGCCGGCGGCAGCGACACCAACCCCCGCTTCGCCTTCATCGGCAACGAGAAGACCCTCGCCCCCACCCTCAACGGCAAAGTCTCCGCCCCCGGCTCCCTTGAGTCCCCCACCCTCACCGGCGGCATCAACACCCTGACGTTCAACTACGGCTTCGCCTACTCCGACACCAAGTGCTCCATCACCATCCAAGTGCTCCAAAACGGCACCGTAGTCAAGGAAGACACCCTCGAGCTCACCTCCTTCACCCAAAAGACCGCCTACGAATACTCTTGGGCGGTGAACGTGAGCGGCGACTTCCAAATCCGCATCGTCAACAACTCCCTCTCCGCCGCCGATGCCAACAAAGACCGCATCTCCATCTGGAACCTGACCTGGGACTAACCCCCGGCACCCCATACCAAGCGCAGCCCCACACCGGGCTGCGCTTTTTTACTGCCCGCAACCACCCGCTCGGCGCAGCGAAGCGCCCCGCCGCCTGCCCACCACCGGTTCGGCGCAGAAAAGCAGATAATAATCGGCACAAAATTTTGCCGTTCTCAAAAAATATGCCTACATTTGCGCAAAAATCCCCAAGCTATGAACCGCAGCAAATACAAAACCGAGCCCACCCACCGCAACTCGCGCCGCTGCATCAAGCATGACTATCTCGCCCCGAGCATCTACCTCATCACCGCCAACCAATACTTCGGCGCTCCGCCCATGTCGCGCATCGATGAGAAAGCGCAGCTCACCCTCACCCCCTTAGGCGAAGCCATCCGGCAAGAAATCTACGACATCAACCGCCACCACTCCGAAATCGTAGTCTATCAGCACGTGGTGATGCCCGACCACATCCACATGGTGCTACACGTGGTCAAACATCTCAAACGCCACCTCGGCCAAGAATTGGCGGGCTTTTTCGGCGCTTGCTCACGCCACTGGCAACGGCTCGAAAACCTGCCTCACTTGCAAACCCTCTTCCAGCCCTTCCACGACCGCATCTTGCTGCGACAAAACCAGCTGCAGACGATGAAGCAATATGTGGCCGACAACCCCAAGCGCTTGGCCATCAAGCGCCGCTATCCCGACCTCTTTCAGCGCTACAACCACATAGAAATCAACGGCATGCACTTTGCTGCCTTCGGCAATATCTTCCTGCTGCGCGATTTCGACCGCCACCAAGTGGTGGTGCACCGCGCCGATTCGGCGCAAACACGCCTCAACAACTACCGCACCTGGATAAAATGCGCAGCCAACGGCGGCGTGCTCGTTTCCCCTTTCATCAGCCCCGAGGAAAAGAAGGTGTACGAACACGCTGAGGCAGCCGGCGGGCACTTCATCATCATCTGCAAGGACGGCTTTCCCGAGCGCTTCAAGCCCTACGGCACCCAATTCGAGCTATGCGCACAAGGCCGTCTGCTGCTCTTAGCCCCCTGGCCCGACAACCTCACCCACAGCAAAGTGACCCGCTGGGAAGCAATGGAAATGAACCGCATGGCCGCCGCAATAGCCACCTACACCGGCCCCATCAGCCTCAAGAAATAGCCCTCGTCGGGCGCTTCCGCGCCGCTCGGCTGCCGCCTCGCCACCGGACCGCACCGCGGCGGGCGCTTCGCTGCGCCGAGCCCCCTTTGCCACGCAAAGCCAACCACCGGCCCCTTGGCTCGGCGCGCGTAGCAGCGCCGCGGGGCGGTCCGGTGGCGAGGCGGCAGCCGAGCGGCGCGGAAGCGCCCGACGAAAGCCCAGCCGAGCTGCCGCGCGAAATTTAATTGATTTTTAATTGGAGGTTTGGAAAAAATGTTGTAACTTTGGGGTGTCAAATATTTTTTGGAAAACACCATCGACTGCTGTCTGTTATGATAAAACGCTTTCTTTTTGCAGCTTTGCTGGTAAGTATTTGCTGCTCAACTGTTTACGCTCAGCGCACGGGCATCCAAGCCGTGGGCATCGCTTTCTATAACCTCGAAAACCTCTTCGACACTATCCCCAACAACCCGCTCGGCCGCGACCTTGAGTACACCCCCGACGGCAAAAACCAATGGGATAGTCGCAAGTATTATAACAAGCTCCACAACATGGCTTTCGCCATCTCCAACCTCACCACCAAGGCCACGCCCAACGGTCCGGCCATCATCGGTGTGGCCGAGGTGGAGAACCGCACGGTGCTGCAAGACCTTGTGGCTCAGCCGGAAATCGCCAAGTGGAATCTGCAAATCTGCCACCACGATTCGCCCGACCGCCGCGGCATCGACGTGGGCTTGCTCTACAACCCGCGCTACTTCAAGGTGGAGAACGTGACCAACCACACTCTCACCGCCGTGCCCTTCGCCACCCGCGACCAAATGTGCGTGGTAGGCTCGCTGATGGGCCAACGCGTGGGCATCATCGTCAACCACTGGCCCTCGCGCCTCGGCGGCCAGGAGCAATCGTCGCCTAACCGCGAAGCCGCTGCCGCTCTGTGCCGCGAAATCGCCGACTCGCTGTGGCGCGTCGACCCCAACATGGGCATCATCATCATGGGCGACCTCAACGACGACCCCCAAGACAAATCCTGCGCTAAAGTGCTGGAAGCCAAGCGCTCGCGCGACGATGTCGACGCCCACGGCTTCTACAACCCCTTCTGGAAGATGCTCGACGACGGCATCGGCACCCTCGCCTACAAGAGCTCCTGGAACCTGTTCGACCAAATCATCCTCTCCGGAAATTTGGCCAACGGCGACGAACAAATGTGGCACTTCCAGCGTTCTATCGTACATAACCACGACTTCCTGCGCGACACCGAAGGCTCGCGCCAAGGCTACCCATTGCGCACATTCGCCTCCGGCTCCTACCTCAACGGCTACTCTGACCACTTCCCCACCGAAATCATCTTAGTGCGAAAAGTAATCCGCTAACCACCTACCCCACAGTCAATTACTAACCAATTCTATATCGATATGAAAAAGTTTTTACTCTCATTAGCACTCGTGCTTGGCTTGTCGAGCGCCGCTTCCGCAGTGGTGATTCCCGGCGAAGGCGAAGCATGGAACACCTATTCTTGGACGGAATCCAAGGATGACGCCGACAAGGTGATCAAGTACGAAACCACCGCCCAAGGCTACACCCTCACCTTGGACAAAGGAACTTCCACCAGCGACCTGTCGGTAGCTAACCCCGCATCCACCAACCAAATCCGCGTGTATGTCGGTTCTACTTTCACCATCTCCGGCACTACCGCCTTCACCAAGGTGACCGTGACCGTAGATTCCAACTCCAAGGCTGTTAACGCCACCGCTTCCGACGGTTGGACCCTCGAAGGCGAAGTAACAACCTCGGCCAGCTCCACCTTTGCATTCGTATCCGCTACACCTCAAACCACCATCACCTTCGATGGCGACGGCAAGCAACTCCGCCTCAGCGCCCTCGAAATCTTGGCCGAAGGCGAAACTCCCGTTGACCCCGATCCCGGCGAATACACTACTCTCGAACTCCTCGACCCCACTGACTCCGCTTCGCCCATCACCGACGGCGGCATCACTATCGAAGGCGACCTCCCCGAGGGCCTCAGCTACATTTGGACCTGGAAAACTTACAACAGCTCTTCGTACCTCTACGCCAGCGCATACGCCAACAGCACCAAATACGCTGCCACTTCCTACGCTTGGACTCCCGCTTTCACTCCCATCGACGGCACCGTAGTTACCGCTGAATTCGAACACACTTACAAGTATGAATCCAACGCCGCTAACCTCTGGAAATTCGTCGTTCGCGAAGAAGGTTCCTCCGACATCACCGAACTCACCATCCCCGAATGGGGCACCGGCAGCGACTGGACTTTCGTTTCCTCCGGCTCCATCGACCTCAGCGCCTTCGAAGGCAAGAAAATCCAAGTAGGCTTCAAGTATGTATCCTCCACCGAAAGCGCCGGCACCTGGGAAATCCGCAGCCTCGTGCTCTCTACCGACGGCGACTTCGACGTTGATATGCCTGAAGAACAAGACGTTGTAGTTGACAACATCGCCGAGGCTCTCGCCCTCTGCACCACCGAAGGCACCGCCAATGTGGTCATCAACAACCCTGTAACCGTGGTTTACCAAAACGGTCGCTACCTCTGGGTAAGTGACGCCACCGGCAACATCCTCCTCTACGGCGACATCGACGACATCTACGTTGACGGTGATGTTATCCCCGCCGGCATCAAAGGCACCGCCATCAACTATAGCCAAGGCCAATTCCAACTCAAAGACCTCGAACCCGAATCCTTCCTCGAAGCTACCGCCGGCGAACCCGTGGCTCCCATCCAAATCGCCGTTGAAGAACTCAGCTCTGACCTCGTTAACCAATACGTAGTCATCACCGGCGCCTCCATCGCCGCCGCTGACAAAGATAACACCTTCACTGTCACCGACGAAACCGGCTCCTGCACCCTCTTCAACCAATTCTGGAACGAAGCTTACTACGATGTAGTCGACGTGCCCGAAGGCAACGACATCACCGTTTACGCTATGGTAAACGTTTACAAAGGCGCTGTCCAACTCTATCCCGTGAAATTTGACGGCGGCGTAGAACGCGTGGCTGCTCCCGAATTCTCCATCGAAGGCGGCCAAGTGCTCAAAGGCACCCAAGTGGCACTCACCTCCGCTACCGAAGGCGCTACCATCCACTACACCATCGACGGCACCGAACCCACCTCGACTTCCACCGTTTACTCCGAACCCATCATCTTGGTATTCGACGTAACCATCAAGGCTATCGCCGTGAAAGAAGGCATGGCTGATTCCGACGTGAACGAAGCCTCCTTCACCGTAGTTGAACCCGTTGAAGGCAACGAAGCTTACTTCCCCTTCGCCACCGTTGACCCCTCCAACTACGGCTTCGATATGACCGACCACACCGACTACACCAAGTCGCAAACCATCAAGATCCCGGATCAACCCATCACCGTGGTTCCCATCACCATCACCATCGCCAAGGGTGCCAGCGCTGACGGCGGCGCATTCTACCGTCCTCAAGACGCTGAAGGTAAAGAATGCTTCTGGACCCTCCGCTTCTACAAGAAAGCCATCATGACCATCTCCGCTATGGGCGGCTACGAAATCACCTCCGTAAGCTTCGAATTCGAAGACGAAACCAAACACCCCGCTTACCTCGCTAAATGCGACTTCAGCGCAGGCGAATATAACGCTGAAACCTACACCTGGACCGGCACCGCTCAATCCCTCGCCATCGACGGCCTCAACAACGACGGCGGCACCGTATCGTTCAAGTCCATCACCGTTAACTTCGACATCGCCGGCAGCGCCCTCGACATCGAAGCCGACCAAGACGTTCCCGTAGAATACTACAACCTGCAAGGTGTACGCATCAACGGCGAACTGACCCCCGGCCTCTACATCCGTCGCCAAGGCACCGCCACCTCCAAAGTCATCATCCGCTAACCCCGCTTAGCCCCCGATAAAAAGCCCGCCCCCCCGGCGGGCTTTTTTCATGCCTCACCCCGCCGCCAAGCAGGGTGGGCGAATTAGCCTAATAAGCCTAATTGGGCCAATTCACAAGGAGGGCCTATTCGCGGGTGGTTAGCGGCGGTAGCGGGGGTGGTGGGCGAGGATTTCGGCGCGGAGGTGGGTGGAATCGAGGTGGAGGTAGATTTCGGTGGTGGCGAGGCTTTCGTGGCCGAGCATTTGTTGGATGGCGCGGAGGTTGGCACCGCCTTCGAGCAGGTGGGTGGCGAAGGAGTGGCGCAGGGTGTGTGGGGAGATGATGCGGGTGATGCCGGCATCGGCAGCGGCTTGGCGAAGCATGATGAAGACCATTTGGCGGGTCATACGGCGGCCGCGGACGTTGAGGAATAAAAATCCCTCCTCACCATGCTTTACGTCCAACAGAGCGCGTTCTGAGGCCATGTAGAGGTTGATGGCTTGCAGCGAGGTGGGCGACATCGGCACCAACCGCTCCTTGCGACCCTTGCCGCGCACCAGCAGTATCTGTTCTTGGAAGTCGATGTTGGTCAGTTCCATGTTCACTAACTCGCTCACGCGCAGGCCGCAGCCGTAAAGCGTCTCGATGATGGCACGGTTGCGCAAGCCGGTGGGACCGGCGGTGTCGATGCACTCAATCATGCGGTCAATTTCCTCCACGGAGAGCACCTCCGGCAGGTGTTGCTCCAGGCGCGGCGACTGAAGGAGTAGGGCAGGATTGCCCTCGATGATGTCCTCCATCTTCATGAAGCGAAACAGGCTCTTGATGCCCGAGATGGTGCGCGCCACCGAGCGCGGCGTGATACCCATGGCGCACAATTCTGCCACAAGCTCCTCTAAATCAGTGATTTCCACATCCACAAACGAGCGTCCGCGCTCGGCGAGGAACTGCTGCAGCGTGTCGGCATCGCGCAGGTATGCCTCGCGAGTGTTGTCGGTGAGGCCGCGCTCCAAGAGCATGAAGGCCTCGTAGCGTTGGCGGATAAGGGGGTAATTCATAGCGCACCTTGTTCGATGAGGGTGGCCACGCGGTCGATGATGGCGTCGTTGCGGTCGCTCTGCGGCTTGAATTCGCTCTTGAGGCTCACGCCGAACAGCTTGCCGAAGCCTTGCCAAAACGTGGCGCGGAACGAGCCGAGAAAGGCCTTGACGATGTCGTAGCTACTTTGATTGGTCTCGCGCTGGATGAGTTTGACCAGCACCTTGGCTTGGCGCTTGCTGAACTTGCGTAGCACCGGCTTGTACTGCTCGAATAGCGCCCCTTCCATTTGGCTGAGGTATCGACGCCGCTCTTGGTCGGTGGGAAAGGTCTCCACGTACTCGTAAGTTTCGATGAGCGTTTCGGCTATGAGCTTGGCGTAGGGTAGGGTGAGGCGCACGTCGCGCACGGTGCGCCAGTAGAATTGCTCCTCCCTGCGGTTGCGAAAGTGCCACTCGTTGAAGCAGGTTATCTCGCTGAGCATCAGCACCAAGATGGTGTCGCCGTCCTCGATGCGGTAGGTGTAACCTTGGTAATAAGGGTTGCGACCGGTGCCGGGGTTGTCGAGGGTGCGGTGCGATTCGGCCTTGACCGTCAATGATGCTGCCACGATGGCGAGGAGGATGAAGAGAGAGCGCATCATAGTCAGAATTTTACTTCAAAGGTTTGACGAGGTAAGTGTTTGTGGCCCACGTAGATAGCGATGTCGGGGTTGCGGTAGAGATGGCCGAATGAGCGGCCGGCGAAGGCGTCGAGGGCACCGTTGGAGATGTCGATGAACACGGCGTGGGTAGCATCGTGGCACACCTTCGGCGAGGCGCATAGCAGCAGGTCGGCACGGCCGTCGACCACCTCGGTGCGTGGCGAAGCCTTTGCCACCACGAACCGCAGCAGCTCGGCCATCGGTCCGTCGGCCACAATGCTCACGGTGGCGGGGCGCAACTCCACCACCACGCGGAAAAGCATGTGCAGGCGGCGGCGCGAGATGGAGCGCACGCGCAACTGCCGCAGCCGCTCGTCCAATTCCTCGTAGGCGTAGAAGCCGTATGAGCGAGGCGGGTTGAGCACCTCGCACACGAAGCGGAAGGCATACGGCGAATGTATGCCAAATCCGCGGCTGTGCCGCCAACGTCGGAATCGGTTGACTATCTGCATGTTATCACTCTTTTAAACGGCGGCGGACTTCCAAACCGATGGCGGCAATCAGCAGCAGGTAGATGAGCGAGATGCCGGCGTAGGCCATGGTGGAAGTGGTGTGCAATGAATCGGGGTCGAACACCATCTCAATGCGGTGCTCACCGGCAGGCAGCGCCATGGCGCGGAGCACGTAGTTCACGCGGCCGATTTCAGCCGGTTGGCCGTCGACGGTAGCCTTCCAGCCCCAGGGGAACCAAATTTCGGAGAATACGGCCAGCATGGGCGTGGTGGAAGAGGTGTTATATGTCACGCTGTTGGGGGTGTATCGTTCCAAGGTGACGGTGGCGGCGGAATCGAGGGCCATGTCAACTTTTCCAAGCACGGCTTCGAAGCGGCGGTCGGCCACAGCTTCGGTGGCAGGGTCGATGCTGTCGAGCGCTGCCATTTCGGCGTCGGCATTGTCCACGTAAGTGAGCTTACCCACCGCCCAAGCGGCGCCCAAGGCGTAGGTATTTTGAATGACGGGCGCTTGCGGGTCGCCGGTGATTACGTACTTGGTGTTGAGCATGTCGAGGGTGCGATAGCTCGAGGCCAGGCGGCGCAATTGGGGCTGATAATCAGCGGGGTAGGAGGCGATGACGCTGTCGTGGCGCAGTTCGGGGAAGTAGCCCATCTGAGCCACGAGGTTGAGGCGACGTTGGAGCAGGTCTTCGTAGCGGATAAGCTTGGCAGCATGGTAACCGCCCACGGTGTGGTGGAAGTAGGAGCGGTCGGCACGGTAGAAGCCTTGCTCGTCGAGCACGCGGTAGTGAGTGGTGTCGGCCAAGATGGCGAGGTCGATGTCGTCGGGAGTGAACTCGGCCTGACCGGGAGCGACCTTCACGAACGAAGCGTGGTCCACGTAGCGCTTATCCACTGTGTACAAGTCGATTACGGCCAAGAAAGCCACGCCGGCAACGACCCAGTGGCGTTTCACCTTGTCGATGACCCACAAGTAGATGAGGCCGCCGGAGAGCAGCACGAAGATGAGCGAGCGCCACGCATCGGAGCGGAGCAGGCCGTAGCGGAGGTCTTCCACAGCGGCCACCACGTCGGGGTTGGCCAAGGAGTACTGGTAAGCGGCGGCACTGATTTCGGCGGGCGAGTAGCCTTGCTGCTTAGCCATTTCGCTCACTTGGCGCACGATTTCGCTTACGGTGGCGTGGTCGGACGCAGTGATGGCACCGCCGAAGGCCGAGGGGAAGGCCACGGCAAAGAGGCAGAACACGGCGCAACCGCCGAAGCAGTAGAGGATGGTGCGGGCGTGCTGCTTGGCCTTCTCGGGGTCGGACAACAGCTGGCTGAGCGTAATCACAGCCAACAGCGGCATGGTGAACTCGGCGATGACCAAGATGCTCTCCACAGCACGGAACTTATTGTACAGCGGGAAGTTATAAATCATCAAGTCGGTGAGCGTCTCGAAGTTCGCGCCCCATGCCAACACAATCGACAGTAGGGTGGAGATGAGCAGCGCCCACTTCACCGGGCCGCGCACCACGAAGCAGCCCAACACGAACAGGGCGAAAATCACGGCACCCACGTACACCGGGCCGTTGGTGCCTTCGCTGTCGTTGTAGTACTGCGAGAGGTAGGGGAGGACGGAGCCGGCGGCACCGGAGTTATATTGCTGAGCTTGAGGCAGTTGGTCGAGTGTCCATGCCACCATTCGGCCACCCACGGGCTTGGCGGAGGCGCCGCCGCGGATGTTGGGGATGAGCAGCGAGGCGGTTTCGGCGCGGCCGTAGCTCCAGCCGATTATGTCGGCGCGGGGCATACCGCCGGTGGGGCGGTCGGCCGGCTCGGCGTTGGCAGAGGGTAGGGGAGTGAGCTCACTCTGCGAGCGCTTGGTCTCCTTGGCGTACTCGTAAGTATGGTACAGGCTCGGAGCGTTGGCGCCCACAGCTAACAAACCGGCCACGGCCACCACAGCCGATGCCACCGCCCAGCGGCGCACAGCCTTGCCGCGGATGGCTTCCACCAAGTAGGCGATGACCAGTGCCACCATCACGAAGGCGAAGTAGTACGACATCTGCGGGTGGTTGGCGTTGAGTTGCAGCATGGCAAACAGCGCGGTGAGTGCGCCGCCCAATAGGTAACGACCTTTATAGCAGATGATTATGCCGGCAATCGTGGGCGGAATGTAGGCCAAGGTGACGAATTTCCAGATGTGGCCCGCGCCGATGATGATGACGAAATACGACGACAAGCCCCACACCATCGAGCCGAGCAAGGCGTAGTACCAGCGCATGCCCATGGCATAGAGCAAAATCAGGAAGCCGAACATCATCATGAACAGCAAGTTCGACGGCGAAGGAAGACCGAGGCCGTAGACGCTGTTGAGCCAAGTGAACAAATCGTTCGACGGATAGTTGGGCGAAATTTGGAAGGTGGGCATACCGCCGAAGAGGGCGTCGGTCCACAGAGCCTTCTCGCCGGTGGCATTATAGTACTCCTGCGCCTCGTGGCCGTTGGCAGCGCCCTGCTGCATGTCGGCTTGTCGCAACGAATTGCCCTCAAAATTGTCCGGGTAAAAAAACGCAATCGACACCACGGCAATCACCGCTATCGACACAAAGAAACCCCACACTTGCGGGCGTTCTATCCACTGATAAAATTTGTTCATACGTTAAATTTTAATTTAGACTGCAAAGATAGCAGTTTTTTAGCAAAAAATCTTTGTGAATTGCGCTAAATTTCGTAAATTTGCCACTAAAATCTCAAATAACGACAAAAAAATGGAAAAAATCACCCACGGTAAATACGTTGAAATCACCTACGACCTGTACAAAATCGCCGAGGACGGCACTGAAACCCTGATGCACCAAGTCGACCCCGACCAACCCGAAATCATCGTGTACGGTGCCACCGAAGGCCTGCTCGAGCCCCTCGAAAAGCAGCTGCTCGACATGGAAGAGGGCGGTCACTTCGACGTAGTCGCCACCCCCGAACAAGCATTCGGCCCCCGCAGCGATGAGTACATCGTCAACCTCGAAAAGGAAGTGTTCAACGTCGATGGTAAATTCGACTCCAAGATGGTGCACGTGGGTGCTGCTCTGCCCATGATGACCGCCGAAGGCTTCCAAGTGTATGGCACCGTGCTCAATATCACCGACAAGGAAGTGACCATGGACTTCAACCACCCGCTGGCCGGCTCGAAAGTGCGCCTGCGCGGCGAAGTGAAGACCGTGCGCAACGCCACCGAGCAAGAAATCAAGGCTGCGCAAGGCGGCTGCGGTTGCGGTTGTCATGACCACGACTGCGGCGACGGTTGCAACTGCGGCGACCACGACTGCGGCTGCCACGACCACGATTGCGGCTGCGGCTGTCACTAATCCCCTAAGATACTCCTCATTAACCAATCTTTATAGTTATGGCTGAAAAACCAAAAACTCCCGCCAAAAAGCGCACCACGGCCGCTCGCAAGCCCAAGGTGCTGCCTATCCTCAAGAATGACCCCTGGCTCGAACCGTTTGCCGACGCCATCAACGGCCGCCACAACGATGTAATCAACGTTGAACAACGCCTCACACAGGAATCCGGCTCGTTGAGCGAATTTGCCAACGCTCACCGCTACTTCGGCCTGCACAAATACGACGACGGCCAATGGGTGTTCCGCGAATGGGCGCCCAATGCCACCGCCATCACCCTCATCGGCGACTTCTCCAACTGGGAAAAGCGCCCCGAATACGCCCTGCAACCACTGGGCAACGGCGTGTGGAAAGGCGTGTTCCCCGCCGACGCTCTGCGCCATGAACAGCTCTTCAAAATGTTGGTGGAATGGCCCGGCGGCCAAGGCGAACGCATCCCCGCATACGCCACCCGCGTCATCCAAGACGACAATACCAAAATCTTCTCCGCACAAGTATGGGACCCCGCCAAGCCCTATAAATGGAAGGTGAAGAAATTCACCCCCGACGTGAAGCCGCTGCTCATCTACGAATGCCACATCGGCATGGCTCAGCAAGAGGAAAAGGTGGGTAGCTACGATGAGTTCCGCACCAAGGTGCTGCCGCGCATCGCCGCCGACGGCTACAACGCCATCCAAATCATGGCCATCCAGGAGCACCCCTACTACGGCTCGTTCGGCTACCACGTGTCGAGCTTCTTTGCCCCCTCCAGCCGCTTCGGCACACCCGACCAACTGCGCGCCCTCATCGATGCCGCTCACGCTGCCGGCATCGCCGTCATCATGGACATCGTGCACTCGCATGCCGTGAAGAATGAAAACGAAGGCCTCGGCCGTTTGGACGGCTCCTACGACCTCTATTTCTACGGCGACCACCGCCGCGAACACCCGGCGTGGGATTCGCTCTGCTTCGACTATGGCAAGGACGAGGTGATGCACTTCCTGCTGTCGAACTGCAAGTACTGGCTCGAAGAGTTCCACTTCGACGGCTTCCGCTTCGATGGCGTCACCTCTATGCTCTACTATAACCACGGCCTCGGCCAAGCATTCGGCGGCTACGGCGACTACTACAACGGCGGCCAAGACACCAACGCCATCACCTATCTCACCTTGGCCAACAAGCTCATCCACGAGGTCAACCCCAACGCCATCACCATCGCCGAGGAAATGAGCGGTATGCCCGGCTTGGCCCTGCCCTTCGCCGACGGCGGCATGGGCTTCGACTACCGCATGGCCATGGGTATCCCCGACTACTGGATTAAGACCCTCAAGGAAAAGAAGGACGAAGACTGGCATCCCACCTCAATCTTCTGGGAACTCACCAACCGCCGAGCCGACGAGCGCACCATTTCCTACGTGGAAAGCCACGACCAAGCCCTCGTGGGCGACAAGACCGTCATCTTCCGCCTCATCGACAAGGAAATGTACTGGCACATGATGGTGGGCGACACCGATGCCACCGTGGCTCGCGGCATCGCTCTCCACAAGATGATTCGCCTGGTCACCGCAGCCTCAATCAACGGCGGCTACCTCAACTTCATGGGCAACGAATTCGGCCATCCCGAATGGATCGACTTCCCCCGCGAAGGCAACGGCTGGAGCTACAAATATGCTCGCCGCCAGTGGGACCTCGTCGACCGCGAAGACCTTCAGTATCAGTTCCTTAACAACTTCGACAACGCCATGATCGAGCTCATCGGCGGCACCTACAACTTCCAAGACCTGCCCGTGCGCAAACTCTGGGAGAAGGACGACGACCAAGTGCTCGCATTCATGCGCGGCGACCTCGTGTTTGTGTTCAACTTCAGCCCCTTCAAATCGTTCACCGACTACGGCATCCTCGCACCCGGCGGCGTGTATCTCACCGCCCTGTCGAGCGACAACCCCAACTTCGGCGGCTTCGGCAATATCGATGAAACCGTGGAACACATCACCACTCGCGACGAACTCTATGCGCCCGCCGGCGTGGAATGGCTCAAACTATACCTCCCCGCCCGCTCCGCCATGGTCCTCCGCCGCAAAAAAGCCACCCGCCGCAAAAAAGCCTAACCCCCACCGCCCCACACATGAAAGTGTGTCAAAAGTCTTTTGCGTGAAACACAGCATGCAAAGGACTCACAGGAGGACAGGAGATTTAACAGGAGGACAGGAATTATATTACTGATATTCAATTCATTACGTCCTGTCCTCCTATTAAGTCTCCTGTCCTGTCATATCATATAACAAACCCGCATTTGGTTGATTATCAGGGGTTTGGTTATATTATTTAAATTGGCGCAAGGCGGCACGCAAACTATCATATAACAAACCCGCATTTGGTTGATTATCAGCGGTTTAGTTATATTTTTTTAATTGGCGCGAAGCGGCACCCCAACTATCATATAACAAACCCACAGCTTGTTGAT
>JBJEKG010000149.1:0-13982 GCA_051878535.1 Muribaculaceae bacterium | reverse complement strand
ATGAAGCCGGCTTCCACCCCGGGGATGCCGCGAGCGTTGCCGCTGCGGGTGAGGTCGCCCGAGGAGATGGATTCGTCGAGCAAGAACGAGTGCTGCTGTTTCTGACCGAGGCGGAGGAAGACTTGGCGATACTTCAGTTCGCCGTAGAGCTGCTGAATCCACGCAGCGGCGGGTCCGGAGTTCGACACCGTCCAACCGTTGGGCGTATATCGTTGATAATCAACCGATGAGGTGGCGCCGGTGAGCACTTCCACCCCGGCGCCCCAGCTGAAACGGCGAGTGGTGTCGAGCGCCACAGAGGCCGACACGTCGAGCAAACCGGATGAGGCGGCGGTGGTGCGGCCACCATTGCGTGCGCCAATGAAATATGGAGCGAAGTCCGACGTAGAGCCTTGACCGATGGCCGTGGCCGAATAGTCAACCACCTGCGCTTGCAAGCTCAGTGCGCCGAAAACAGCTAATGATAGGAATATTTTTTTCATATAATTATAAATATGTGCAAAGGTACGAAAAAATCCGGCACAAAGAAAATTTCAGCGCACAAAATTGCGGGGTATTGCAGCCGCTGCAAATTTTTCGAAATTTTTTGGCCAAAAAAGTTGCACGGAAAGAAAAAAAGCGGTAACTTTGCACCCGCAAACACCGATAATGCCTTGTGGTGTAATGGTAGCACGTCGGATTCTGGTTCCGCCTGTGAGGGTTCGAATCCTTCCAAGGCAACAAGTAACAGCGCTGATTTCGGCGCTGTTTTTGTTGTGTGCGAGCGGCAGCTAAAGGCATTCCGAGGCAAGCCTCGAGGCTGCCGGGCCGGGGACGAAAGTGGCAGCTCGGCAGCCTCCTCGCCACAGAACCCACTGCGGACGGGCAATGGGCAACAGCGCGGATGCGTGGGGGGCGGAGAGGTTGAAGGAGTGTTAAGGGGCGCGTGGGAAGTGGTAAATAGGGTTAATTTTTGAACTAATTAACGGCGCAGTTGGTTGTGGTTTTAAACTATTGAGCTAAATTTGTGTCAGATTTTGAAAATGTAATCTATTTCACACGAATATGAAACGTACACTTATTCTGTCGGCCTTAGCCATCGCAGCGCTGTGCGGCGTGCAGGCTCAAATTCCGGCCGGCAATCTTTCTCAACAGGACTTTATCAATGCGGCCGAGGCCACTGTTAATGGTGTGGTGTCGGTGAAGAGTTATGCAACCGTTCGCCAGCAGGCTTACAACGGCGGTGGCTTCTTCGATGACCCGTTCTTCCAATACTTTTTCGGTCAACCGCAACAGCAACCACAGCAGCCGCAGCAAGGTCAGCGCCAGGTAGGTCTCGGTTCGGGTGTGATTATCTCTACCGACGGCTACATCGTCACGAACAACCACGTAATCGAAGGTGCTGAACGACTGGAAGTTACGCTCAACGACAACCGCAACTTCACAGCATCGATCGTGGGTAGCGACCCGGTGACCGACCTCGCTCTGATTCGCATCGAAGCTGACAGTTTGCACGCAATTCCAATGGGTGACAGCGACGAGTTGCACGTGGGTGAATGGGTGTTGGCTGTGGGCAATCCGTTCGGCTTCACCTCGTCGGTGACTGCCGGCATTGTGAGCGCCAAGGCGCGCAACATTTCGTCATCGACGCAGACCCGGTCGAACGGCGGCATCGAGGCTTACATCCAAACGGATGCAGCGGTGAATCGCGGCAACTCGGGCGGTGCGTTGGTGAATCTGCGTGGTGAATTGGTGGGCATCAACACGGCAATTTACTCGCAGACAGGCACATACGCCGGATGCTCGTTTGCCATTCCCACTTCGATTGTGAGGAAGGTGACAAGCGACTTGATGGAATACGGCTCGGTGCAACGTGCCGTATTGGGCATATCATACGTGGAACTTACTCCTGAATTTATCTCCGAACAAGGTTTGACGGGCGTGACCCGCGGCATCTACGTGGCCGAGGTAATGGACGGCAGCGCCGCCTTGGAAGCAGGGCTGCAACCGGGCGACGTGATTACTCACATCGACAACACCGAGGTGGTTGGCACCGCCTCGATGCAGGAAGTAATGGCACGACTCAGCCCCGGCACGAAGGTGACAATCACGTATGTGCGCGAGGGTAAGGCGAAGACCGCCACGTGCACATTGCGCAACAGCGAGGGCAACACCAACATCACCACAATAGAAACGCCTGTGGGTGTGTTAGGTGCGACCTTTGCCGCTCCATCGGATGAAGTGAAGCGCAACTTGCAGATTGCCTACGGCGTGCAAGTCACCATCACTTCCAACACCGGCCGTATGGCACAAGCCGGCATACGTAGCGACTTCATCATCGTGGCAATTAATAATGTACGCGTGAAATCGCCCGAGGATGTGGAGACCATTTACAACGCCATCCGCGAGCAAAACAATGTGTACGACCGCGCAATGTTCATCACCGGCGTGTACCCCAGCGGCCAACGTGCGCAATACATTGTGGATCTCTCGGAATAACTTAGCCGCGCATTTGCAAAAGCGACGGAGCACTCTGCCCCGCCGCTTTTGTTTAGATTGCGACCAATTTTTTTATCTCTTATACAATATTGGCTAACATTTTGCGTTAATAATCTGAAAATTTACTCAATGTAAATATTTTTTAACCCAACCAATTTGAAATGAAGTTTAAGTCGCTTGCGATAATCTTGCTCGGAGCAGCCGCCTTGGCATCCTGCTCTTCAACAAAGACCACTTTACCATATTTCACTGATATATCAGAAGTTACAGTTGGCACGCTCGATACTATGGAGTATGCCCCTACCCTTCGTCCGGATGATGAATTGGTAATCACTTACACGTCGTCGATTCCGGAGGCTATCGTCAGCTACAACCTGCCGCTGACCAACCCCAGTTCGCGCGAAGAGCTGAAAAATACCACACAAATGCGTCTTCAAACTTTTGTGGTAAGTCCACAAGGCAACATCGTGCTTCCGGTTATCGGTGAGATGCACGTGCAAGGTATGACTACAGATGAGCTTCGGCAACGTCTCACTGACATAGTGAAAGAAGACGTGGCCGATGTTGTAGTGCGTGTAGAATTAGTTAACTTCCAAGTAGTCGTGGCCGGCGAAGTGTCGCGTCCGTCGACTATCCGGGTGAATCGCAGCCGCTTCAGCATCCTCGACGCGCTGAGCGCCGCCGGCGACCTCACCCCCTACGGCGAGCGTTCCAACATCCTGATTATCCGTGAGAAAGACGGCGAACGCGTGTTTGCTCACCTCGACCTCAACTCATCTGAATTGCTCACCTCCGAGTTCTTCTATCTGCAACAGAACGACTACATCTATGTTGAGCCCAACGACATTCGCCAAGCGAACTCGCATTACAATCAGGACAACGCATACAAACTTCAAGTAACATCTACCATTGTGAGCGCCGCATCGGTTATCGCATCCTTGGTAATTGCTCTAACCGTGAAATAATCCGCTATGGCAAAGAAAAATCATACCGACTTCATTGATATTCGTGGCATTTTCACGCAATATGCGTCAAAATGGTACTTGTTCGTTATTTCAATTATTGGTTGCCTATTATTAGGCTTGGTATACTGCCGTATACACCAAACCAAATATGGAGTGCGCGCCAACGTATTGATAAAGCAAGAGAACGCATCGCCGCTCGCATCAATAGGCGGCTTGGGCGACCTCTTCGGTTCGTCGGGCTACGTGGACGATGAAATTTTCGTAATTTCTTCGCACTCGCTATATCGCGACGTGATTCGCGACTTGGGGTTGAACCGCACTCACTGGGTGCGCACCGGATTCCTCAAGAAAGAGCTGGCCTACCCCAACTTCCCCATCGATGTTTATCCTGCCGAAGGCATTGCCGATACGTTGCGCACCGCGTTGGTATTCCGCGTGGAAGTGGGTGAAGACCAATTAGCCAACGTGAAAATCAAAGCCAAGCGCAGCACCTTGGTGGATGTGGAAGGAATCAAGCTCCCCCACACTTTCGAAACCCCTTACGGCAAGTTCACCGTGGACCGCACGCAGTATTATCCAGCCGGCCAGGAAATTACCTCCACCATCGTGGTGACGGGCTATCACGCTGCCGCTGAAGAATTTGCTCTGGAAATCACAAGTGAAATCGCCAACAAGCGTTCAAACGTAATCGAGATGGGCTACAATACGCCCAACTCCAAGTTGGGCGAAGCCTTGCTCGGCGACATCATCAACAAGTACAACGAGCGCGGTGTGCGCGAGAACAATTTGCAAGGTCAAAAAACGGCGGAATTCATTGGCCAACGCTTGGCTTTGCTTAGCCAAGACTTGGATCAAGCTGAAGTCTCCATCCAGCAGTTTAAAGAGAGCAACGGCTTGGTAGACGTTGGCGCTGAAGCAAAATATCAAACCGAACGTCGCGGAGAATTGGACGCACAATTGGTTGCTGCCGAAACTCAGTTGGAAATCATCCGCATGGTCAAGGAATTTATAGCCAACCCGGCCAACAAATATGAGTTGATTCCGACCACCATAGATTCTGAAGCCGTCAAGCGCATCATTTCCGAATACAATAGTATGCTGATCGAGCGCAATGAAATGCTCCGCACTGTAAGCGCCAATAACCAAGCAGTGCGCACGCTCACCGGTCGAGTGGACGCTATGCGAGAGAATATTGCTCAAACCGTGCAGCAATATTACGACAACACAGCCGTAACGGTGGCCGATTTGCGCCGTCAATTAGGTTCGACCGGCACTCGTTTGGGCGGAATTCCCGGTCAGGAACGAGCAGCTAAGGATTTGGAACGACAACGCGCTATCAAGCAAGAGTTATATATCTTCCTGCGCCAACGCGAGGAAGAGAATGCGATGATGATGGCCAACGCTACTCCGAAAGGTCTTGTTGTTGACCCGCCTTACACATTGAAAAAGCCTATCAGCATGGGTAATATGACTATTTTGGTGATGATGTTCATCCTTGGGTTGTTCTTGCCGCCGGTTTACCTCTATATCCGCAAGATGATACGCAACCGCGTGGAAACTCGCGACGAGGTAGAGCGCCACACCGCCGCCCCCGTTTTGGGCGAGATGTGCACCTCCACTCACGAAGGCCAGTTGGTGGTATCTCCCACTGACACTTCGAGCGTAACCGAATTGTTCCGCCTGATGCGAGCCAATATGCTGTTCATCTTCAACGAGGCCAACGACAAGGTGGCACTGATTACCTCCTCGCGCTCGGGCGAAGGCAAAACCTTCATCTCCATCAACTTAGCCGCATCGTTGGCACTGCTCAACAAGCGTGTGGTTCTCGTGGGTATGGACATCCGCGCTCCCAAAATCGGCTCGTACCTGAATCTACCCAAGGGACAAGGCCTCACCCAGTTCTTGGCCGGTAGCGGTGTCACCGTTGAAGACATCATCACCAAGTCGCCCGAAGCCGACATCCCCAACCTCGACGTAATTCAGGCCGGCCCGATTCCGCCCAACCCGTCGGAACTGCTGGTATCGAAGCGCGTGGAAGAACTGTTTGAAGAACTGCGTCGCCGCTACGACTACATCATCGTGGACAGCGCTCCTATAGGTATGGTCAGCGACACCTTCGCCCTCAACTGCATCGCCGACGCCTCGATTCTCGTTACTCGCCTCAACGTTACCAACATGGGCGACCTCGACTTCATCGAAGAAATCTATCAAGACAACCGACTGAAGAAACTTTCGATTGTGGTCAACGGCACCAAATCAACCAAAGTGTACGGTTACGGCCGGACAAAAGGAGCAACCACATACTAATTCTCAGCTAAATCACGGATAGGCACCCCACTCCATCGGGGTGGCTATCCGCGCAATATATCTATGAGTATATTCTGGAATAGACACATATCATCGGAGCAACCGCAAAAGGAGGAGCTTCAATTGGCCGGAGCCGAATGGCGTTGGCCTTTGCTGTTTATGCTCTCGTTGGTGATGATTGGCCTGCACTTTCCCTTGGGTTATTTGGGGGTGCTGGTCATCTTAATCAACCGCTTTCGCAATGATAAGTACGACTTCGTGATTATGTTCACCCTGATGATTGGGGGCTACAATCTCACCACGCAGAAGGAATTTACGGCGCTTTTGGTGCACATAATCACCCTGATATGCATCGTCGGCATGTGTTTGCTGAAGAAGCCGCCCATTTGCCGTAAGATAATCTACGGAATGGTTGCATATTTCATTGTTCTGCTGCTCTTTGCCCTCAAGAGCGACGAGACCCTGTGGGTGCAGAGCATTGAGATGATGAACTATATGATTATCATCTACTTTGTGCTGCCGATAATGGTGTTTAGCGGTAAAGAGTTTGACATCAAGGAGTTTGTGCGGCATGTGTTTGTGTATACGTTGATATTCTGTTGGTTCTACGCAATCGACACCTACATTTTGAACGGCTTCGTTCTGCTGCCGCGCGATCTGTCGATGCTCACCTACGACATGAATTCCACTTTCTACGACCCGGTGGTTCACCCGTTTGCCATGACCTTCCCTCGCCACTGGCCGGCCGGATTGTACATTTTGACATTATGCGTGTTCCCTCTATTATATTTCTATAAATTAAAGCGTAGCCATTGGCTATTGATTATTTTGGCATTATGTGCTTGCCGCACATTCTCATATATAATCGCTTTGGTGTTAGGTTACATCCTATTTCAAAGCAATACCAAACGCGTGCTTAGATATTTGGCAATCGGCATTGTGGGATTTGTCGGGCTATACTTTGTGGACAATATGCTGCCGAAAAATTATACCACCGAAGATGGATACGAAAGCACCCTGCGTATCCAATCCACCGTGCAACAGTTTTTCGACCTAAGCAATGCCTACGATGATGAAGATGTGGCCAAAATGGGTACCGGACGTATGGCGCAAGCATTGCCTAAGATTGAGCACTTATATAACTTGGATTTGCAATGGTGGGGCTTCGGCTTCCTCAGCAGAGCAAACACCAAAAATGCAAAGTACATTATTGATAATGAGCTGTATAACAACGAAGAGATTGCAGAAGAGGTGGCAATCGGTGTGGAAGTCGTCCCCATACAGATATTCCTAACCATCGGGTATTGGGGATTGATACTACACGTGCTATTCTACCTATATCTGTGTTGGTGCGTGCGCACGCTGAAATACGCACGGTATTTTTACTCGATGCTGGTAATATTTGCGATAGCGGGCATTGGCGGCTTCGCCGGCTGGATTCGCCCTGCTTCTTTGTATTTGATATCAATGGCTTTGGCTGCTGTGGTTATGGCGCAGAAGCGCGAACTCGGATTCAGTCTGCCGCCGGAAAGGAAGGAATACACTCATGACTAACCAGCACGACCGCCGAATCGCTCGCAACACTGCCTTCCTCTACGGCAAAATGTTGCTGACCATCTGCATCTCGCTCTACACTTCGCGCGTGGTGCTTGATACTCTCGGCGTGGCTGACTTCGGCACCTACTCCATCGTGGGCTGTGTGGTCACGGTGTTTGCTTTCCTCAACGGCTCGATGGCCGGCGCCACTCAGCGCTTCCTCAATTACGAGATGGGCCTCGGCACTCGCGGCAAGCTCACTCACACCTTTGCCGCATCGCTGCTCATCCACATCGGCATCGCCTTGCTACTGTTCGTGGTGGGCGAAACCGTGGGCCTATGGTACGTGAACTGCTGGCTGAAGGTGGCGCCGGAGCGGTTGATGGCCGCCAACATCACCTACCAGCTGTCGTTGGTGGCCGGTGCCGTGTCGATTATACAAGTACCTTTCACCGCCTCGGTTATTTCGCACGAACGCATGGACATCTTCGCCTACGTGTCGCTACTCAATGCCGTGTTGCG
This sequence comes from Muribaculaceae bacterium, assembly GCA_051878535.1. Classification (GTDB taxonomy): domain Bacteria; phylum Bacteroidota; class Bacteroidia; order Bacteroidales; family Muribaculaceae; genus CAG-873. Next base: position 6,174 of record JBJEKG010000149.1, on the reverse strand, counting down.
ACTGGCCGTTGCGCTGTCGCTGATGTACATCGGCAATGCCGACTCGCTCATCGTCTACGCCGTGCTGATGCTATTGGCTTCGGTGATTGTGATGATGTGCTACGTGGTGTACTGCCGCCGCCACTTCAAGGAGTGCCGCTTCAAGCGCGCCGTGCCGATGCGCATTCTCCGCGGCATTCTCAAGTTCTCTATGTCGGATATTTTCGGCAACCTATGCTACACTCTGCGTGTGCAAGGTATGCCCATGATTCTTAACCGCTTCGGCGGCACGGTGCTCAATGCCGCCGCCGGCCTTACCGTCACCGTCAGCGGTGCCATCACCCAGTTTGGCACCTCAATCATCGCCGCATTCCGGCCGCAAATCATTCAGCAGTATGCAGCGCAAAACTTTGAGAACATGCAGCGGCTGATGATCAACTGCTCCAAGTACGCGGTGCTGATGGTGGCGCTGTTTGCCATTCCGGCTATCATCAAGATTGATTTGCTGCTGGGTATGTGGCTCAAGCAAGTGCCGGCCTACACCGACATTTTCTGCCAACTCACTATCATGGCCGGCATCTGCGAGTTGGTGGTGTTCACCCTCAACTGCGGCATCCATGCCACCGGCCGCATCCTGCGCATGAGCGTTATCACCGGCATCATCTACTTGGTGGAGCTGCCCGTGATGTGGGGTGCAATTTGGTGGACGCATCAGCCGTGGGTGGTGTATGCCATCCACGTGGTGGTGATGATGCTGATAGCGCTGATTGTGGCGATTATTTTGCGCCGCCAGATGGCCGGCTTTGCCATCGGCCGTTTTGCTACTCGCGCTGTGATTATGCCGGCTGTCATCATTGTGGCAGCGTCAGCAGCAGCCTTTGCCGTGTCGATGGCTATTGAGAATGAGTGGGCCGACATTGTGGCCACTACGCTCACATCGACGGCAGTATTAGTTACACTTACCTGGCTATTCGTTCTCGACCGCGACACTCGCACCGATTTCATTAATAAATTGCGTAACAAATTCACTAACAGGCATTAACATGAAAAGAATTATCTTTACTCTTGACCACATGAATGTGGGCGGCGTGGAAAAAGCCTTCCTCGGAATGCTCGACGCTATGCCCAAAGACGATTTGGAAATCCACGTGGCTTTCTTTGTGCCCGAAGGTGGATTTTTGCAATACCTGCCGGAGTATGTGCACGTGCACACCATCGAGCCATATTACTCCAATATTGACTTTCTAAAGCACCCGGTGCGCACCACTCTGCGCGACGTATTCCACGGCCGGTTCAAGGCCATACCGCGGTTTGCGGCGTTCTTGCAGTCGAAATTGGCCGGCGACAAGGTGGCCATCAACCGCTACCTGTTGCGCGGCGATGATGCACTTGGCATGGAGTTTGACGTGGCGGTGAACTACGCTTCGCCCCACGAGTATTTGGATTACTATGTGGGTCATCACCTGCGGGCGGCTTCGCGCGCCACGTGGATTCATTTCGACGTGTCGCGCTGCTACAACTCGGCCAAGTCAATCCGCCAGGCTATGCACCATATCGACCGCATCTTCGTGGTGTCGGACCGCGCGCGCCGCATTTTCTGCGAAAAGTTCCCCGAGTTGGCGGCTCGCACCCGCACTTTCCACAACATCATTTCACCGGAGATGATTCTCAACGACTCGACCAAGCCGTGCGACATGCGTCCGGAAAAGGGTGTGCTCAACATTGTCACCGTGGGTCGCATCTCTGTGGAGAAAGGCCAACGCGATGCCATCGCCGCGGTGGCTCGCCTCAATGCCACCGGCCACCGCGCCATCCTGCACTTGGTGGGCAACGGCACCGATGCCGCCGGCTGCCGCCGCTTCGCCATGGACTGCGGCATCGACGACTGCATCAAGTTCTACGGTGCGAAGACCAACCCCTACCCTTACATGGCGCGTGCCGACATCTACCTGCAGCCGTCGCGCCACGAAGGCTACTGCATCACCTTGGCCGAAGCAAAGCTGTTCGACGCGCCCATCGTTGCCACTGACTTCACCGGCGCACGCGAGCAGCTGTCGCAACGTGCCAATGCCGTCATCGCCGAGGACTTCACCCCCGAAGGCCTGGCCACGGCGATACTGAAAGCGGCCGAGTTGCCGCGTGCACATTCCATCCCCGACGGAATCTACCCCGACGAGATGCTCGAGTTCCTTAAATTGCTGACTGATTAGGGATTATAGAGGTCGGTATTATAGTAATTCATAATATCGCGACACATCTTCAGCGCCTCGCGCGCCGGCGATTCCGGGTCCAAGGCAAGAGAGTGTTCATAGTCGCTCATAGCCGCCCCGCGGCGGTCCATCCGCCAATTGAGGCGACCGCGCTGAAAGTAAAGTTCTGCCGTTGCGCCTTGCGCTATCGCGGCATCCAACCGGGCCAATTCGGCCTGCAAATCTCGTTCTGTTGACACGTTGTTTTTCATTTAAGATTAATTTCGATACAAATTTAGCACCATTTTGTGATATGCGCAAAATTTTCATCCATATTTTTCTGAGCATCGCTCTATTTGTGAGCGCTGCCGACCCGATGGCCACCACTTACAGCTATTCGCAGTGCCATGGGTCGCTCTCTCCCTACCCCGAGGAGGTAAACCCTGCCGTGTATCCCGATTCGCTTACTCCGATATTTGTGAACCACGTGGGGCGGCACGGCTCGCGCTATCCGGCCTCGGCGTCGTCGTGCACCAAGCTGCGCCGGGCGTTGTTCGTGGCCGATTCGTTAGGCACCATCACGCCCACCGGCCGCAAGCTATATCGCTTGGTCAACGAGGTGATTACGGCGAGCAATGGTCGCTGGGGTGCGCTCGACTCGCTTGGTGAAGCCGAGCAACGCGCCATCGCCTCGCGGCTGTTTATCAACTTCAAGCCGCTATTCCAAGAGGGCAAACGCATTGATGCCATTTCGTCGTACTCGCCGCGGTCGATGATGAGCATGTTCGCGTTCGTGCATCAGCTGTCGCGACTGAACAACCGCATCAGCTACACCACCTCGTCGGGTCGTGAGAACTCGCCGTTGGTGCGTCCATTCGACCTCGACACCATCTTCCAACAATACCTCAGCTCGGAATTGTGGGCCGAGCCATATAATCAGTACTTCGCCTCGGCTTGCCCCACCTCGGCCATCACTCGCGCCTTGGGCGAGCGTTTCCCATTTGAAAGCGAGGAGCAACAGCGCGACTTGGCCATCACCGAGTACTATGTGGTGGCCGGATGCCGCGCTATGAGCGTGGACCCGATGACTTCGCAGTTCTTTACCAACGAGGAGTACAACGCGCTGTGGTCGTGCTTCAATCTGCGTCAATATCTGCAACGGACAGCCACCACCGTGTCGGTGGTGCCGGCCGACATCGCTGCCGAGCTGTTGCGCGACATCGTGGTCGCGTTCGACCAAGCCGCCGAGGGCTCAGACACCGTAGCTCGGTTGCGTTTCGGCCATGCCGAAACCTTGCTGCCGCTGCTATCGCTGATTCGCCTGCAGGGTTGCTTCTACGCCACCAACTACTTCGACACCGTAGGTCAGCATTGGCGCGACTTCGACATCGTGCCCATGGCGGCAAACTTGCAGATGATTCTGTTCCGCTCTACCTCCGGTCGGCTGTACCTGCGAGTGGATCTCAACGAGCGCCCGGTGTCGCTGATTCCCAACAACACCACGTTCTATTTGCCGTGGGACGAGGCGCGCAAGTATTTGCTCGACCGCATCCCGCTTTACCTCTGATTTTCAAGTACATAGTCCACGGCGCGGTTCACGAAGGCGGTGAATCGCGCTGTGGTGCTGAATAGGGTTGCCACGCGGCGAGCCAAGTCGGGCGCGAGCACGAATGCGTCGTCGACGTTAGTCACAAGACAGAAATTGCGCATGCGCATCCAGTCGGCGTAGGGCGCGTCGGCCGGATACTCGCGTGGCACACGCTTGAGCGCGCCGTCCATGTCGGGGGTGAAGCTGCTGTCGGCCGCGCCGAGCACGTTGCGGGAGAAGTTCTCCCAGTCGTCGCTGATGTCTTCGCGCAGAATCTTGATGGCCTTGGGGTCGTAGCAGTAATTGCCGGCGGCGAGCATGTGGGCGTGCGGATAGCCGTCGCCGATGCCGGTGCCGAGGTGGAAGTAGTAGCCGGCGTGCATCGATTTCTTGCCGCCGGGACACATGAACACGCCGAAGTGAGTCTTGTAGGGCGTCTTATCGGCCGAAAAGCGGGTGTCGCGGTAGATGCGGTAGGTGCAGTTTTGCACTGTGAGCGGAGCGATGGCCGGGTCGAAGCGACCGACTTCGGCTATGAGCTGCTCGCAGAAGGCGTTCCACAGCTGTTGCGCGTGTTGATAGCGCGGCTTGTTGGCGTTGAACCAGTCGCGATTGTTGTTCTGCTCCAAATCGCGCAGGAATTGCAGTATCTCTTCCATCGTTATTTCATGTTTGAGCGGATGAAATCTTCCACAGTGAACTCGGTTTGGTAGGTCTGCGGTTGGGCGGGTGCGTCGTCTGTGATTACGATGCGGTCGAACTTGCCGGCCGACACGGTGCGGATGAAGTCGAGCACTTCGCCTTGGTATTCAACGCAAGGGGTGGTGCTCACGCGGTGATTGGCACCGCGCACGACGTGGATTTGGTGTGGCACGTGAGCGTCAACTAACTGTTTGCTAATGAATTGCGAACCGTAGAGGCCGATGCCTTCGACGGTAATAAGGTCGAAGGGCACGTTGGAATCGGCATCGCCGTGGAAGAGGAGCATGGGGGCGGGTGCGGTGTCCCACTGCGGCTGGCCGAGGGCGCACACTGCTCCGGCCATAGAGATGAGGCCGGCGTAGTTAAAACCTTCGGGCAGAGCGGTTTGAGCGCCATTGCACAAGCTGATTTCGGTTTGCAACACGGTGATGGCTCCGGCGCTGGAGCCGGCGGCGAACACCTTGGCGGGGTCGAAGCCCAAGTCGGCGGCGTTGGCGAGGAGGTAGCGTGTGGCGATGGTGTAGTCGGTCACGGCCACGGTGATGGCGCGGTAGAGGGCGTTGCAGAAGCCTTCTACCGTGGACACGCTCTCCGGGCCATCGGCCAAGAGGACGGTGCGGTAATCGACTGTGGCCACGGCTATACCATTGTCGCACAGGTAGTTAAACAGTGCATCATACTCGGCCGTGTGGCGCTGTCCGCCCATGAAGCCGCCGCCGAAAGCGAACACCATCAGCGGCGCATCGGCTTGCGCCGGGCGGTAGTAATCGAGGCGCAAGGTGTCGCCCTCGCTCACATTATATACGTAGGTTTCAAACGAAGCGGCGGTGGTGCAGAGGCTTACCAAGGCGGCCGCCAATGTAATCAGTATCTTTTTCATTGTACGCTAATCAATTCAATATCAAACACTAAGGTGGAGCCGCCGGGGATGCCCGGTTGGTTGAAGCGGCCATAACCCTGTTCGGCCGGGAGGAAGATTTCCCAGCGGTCGCCGGGGTGCATCTGCGTCAAGACCACCACCCAACCGCTGATGAGGTCGCGCAGGCGGAAGGCCGGCGCTACTCCCGAACGGGAGCTGTCGAACACCTTGCCGTTGATGGTGCGACCTGTATAATGCGCTACCACCACGCTGCTGCGCGTGGGCGACGGCTTCGACGCATCGCCGCGCTTGATGACGCGACGCAACACGCCCGCGCCGATGGCCTCCACGCCCGGCTCGGCAGCCTTCGCCGCCAGCCACTGCTTATTCTTCAAAACATAATCTTGCTTAGCCATACGAAAATTTTTCGGCAAATTTACAAAAAATCCCCCAATCCCGCAACCCACCACCCGAAAACCCCTCAAACCCTTACAAAAATTGGTTATGTAAAGAGTGCGCAAAAAACTTCATCTCCTTAACATAATTTAACCAAATGGGGGGGGTAATTTGCAAAAAAATATTTACCTTTGCGACCGAAAGTGTAATAGTTGCCCTACTTGGCAAACACTTCAAACTAAACCCATTATCAACTGAAATAATCTTCATGGCAAAAACACTAAAGTTCAATCTAAAAATCGACAAAGATATTCAGGTGCGAACACTTGAAGATCTTCGCAATAACTTTGTTCTTGAAGACATCTTGGAGTACTACAAGAGCAAGAAACTGCACAAATGGCTACGTGCTCGAGGCTTCGAAAAAGAGCTGAAAGAGGTAGATAAAATCACCGGCACTTCTG
>JBJEKG010000148.1:0-2739 GCA_051878535.1 Muribaculaceae bacterium | reverse complement strand
GACCTCACCGGCCTCACCAACGTCAGCACCCTCACCCTCAAGGATGCAGGTGCCGAATCAATCATCTTCCCCGCTCAACACAAGATTTTCGAGCTCGACCTGTCGGGCAACTCGTTCACCTCGTTCGACGGCACCCAGTTCCCCGACCTGGTGGCCTTCTCGATGATTAACAACAACCTCACCTCCATCGACCTCTCCCACAACAAGCAGCTGCAAGTGTGCAACCTTGCCGAAAACTTCATCACCGACGTAACCTTCGACAACCCCTCGCTGTGGATGCTCTCGCTCGCCGACAACGAACTCACCTCAATCGACTTCTCCGGCGCTCCCAACATCTCCCAGCTTGCACTTAACTACAACTACCTGTCGGAAGTTGACTTCTCCGTGCTGCCCAACCTCATCCAGCTGCTCATCGACCACAACCGCATGCGCTTCTCCACCCTGCCCTACCCGTCGACCAAGCTCATCTCCTACATCTACGCTAACCAAGAGAACATCGACGCCAACCCCGTCGACGGCCGCGTAGACCTCAGCAGCGAAGCCGTCGTATTCGACACCCCCACCACCTTCCACTGGTTCTTGGGCGAACCCTCCTACGACGACTACGGCAACCTCACCGGCGAAGAACTCTACGGCAACGACGACGAGTACTACCTCGAAAACGGCGTCACAGCCTTCAACGCCGACTTCCAAAACGTAGTCGGTGTGTTGATGAACGACGTATTCCCCTACCTCTACCTCGTCACCAACCCCTTCGACGTGACCAAAGCCTCGCAAATCGACGCCAACGTTGACCTGAGCGAAGCCACCGTCACCGTCGATGGCCGCACCGTCACCGTCACCGCCACCGCCGCCGATGGCACCCCCGCCTACTTCTACACAGTCGACGGCCGCCTTGCCGGTGAATCCACCTTCACCGCCGGCCAAGCCCGCATCACCAACCTGCCCGCCGGCGCCGGCGTAGTGCTCATCGGCACCCAAGCCACCAAGGTAGTCATCCGCTAATCCACCCTACCCCATACCGCGCAAAGCGGAGGCCCCACAAAAAAAGGCCTCCGCTTTCCTTTTCCCCGCCATCGATTTGGCAATGTTAAATTGAACTTAGCAATTGAATCAACCGACCTAACTCGGAGTAGGTGTAGTCGCGGCCTTCATCCCGCTTCTCAGTCATAGAGCGAGATGAATTGGCTACGGCTGTGCTGAGATTTCCTCCTTGTTGTTCAAAATAGCTGTGCAGACCTCCGCATTTGGTGAAGAACTCGGCCGCTTTGCGGTATTCCACGCATCGGTTCAAATCCATCAGTAGGGTTTCTTGATTGGCGTATGGGCGCGAGGTATAGCGGAAGTAATAGAGGAAGAATAGTTCGGTGCAGCGATGTGTTTCAAAGAACTCCACGGTACACGCTATGCCTTTCCGCGGCTTGACCACCGCTTTGGCATACTTGGCTTTCAGCCGCTGATACTGCGAACGCTCCGGCTCCACATCCTTGGTGTCCATATCGATGACGCAGAATATATGGCTATAGCCCATAGCTATGCCGTCTTCAATCTTCTCGGCCAATTCTTTGATGTTGGTGTGCTTTGGGTAATCGGGCTTGATGGTCAAGCGCGTGAACACATCGCACAACGATTTGAAGTAGAAAAACTCCGTTGGCCCTTCACCGATTATCAATGCTCGTTGTCGTAATTTTCCCATATCAGTCGGTGAGGTTTAGGAATATGCTGCCTAATTCGGGCTTGGCGCCGAGGCGGCCGATGCGGTAGTAGTTGTAGATTGACAGGTTCTTGTGCAGTCCGAATGAGTCACCGCGTGAATACTCCGAGGAGGCGGTGTGTTTGTCCTTCTCCACAAACCACACCACTCCTCTGTTCTCGTTGACGAGGTCTTGCGCTAACAGCGATGTCTCTTGGCTGGTGATAATAAGCTGGGAGCGAGTGGAGTTGAAGATAAACACGTTGAGATAGTAGTACAGTAGGTCGTAATGCAGGTCTTCACCTAATTCGTCGAGGTAATACACGTGGGCACCGCTCACCATGTTGTACAGTGCATCGAGTATGCGTATGTATTTCTGCGTACCTTTCGACTGCAGGCGCAAGGGCACGTCGAAGAGCTCGTTTTCGGAGCTGTTGACGAAGTTCACAGACTCGGCGGTGGGCTGCATCAGTGCTGCTTTCATTTCATCGGGCAGGTTGTCTTGACGCAGGTGCTCGCGCAATTGGGGCGAGAGCACGTGGTCCTCAACCACAGGCCGATACTCTCGGATGTTGAGATCGGCCTTCTGAAGCATGAGGTTGTAAAATCGGCGCTTCTTGGCGTCGGCGTATGCTTCGCGGAGCGTTTCCACCAACCCTTTATCGGAATCACCGTCCACAGGGTGGAACGTGTCCATTATCTGCGACAGCAACTGCGTGAACGGCGCAATGTCGTATTTGAGGGCGGCTTTGCGGCACACCGAGAGCACACTGTGATTGTTGAGCGTATTTTCTCGGATGCTTTCCTGTGTGCGCTGCTGTAGCTTCAGGCTCGCTCCGAATTTGATCTCCGCTTGCACGTTCTCACCCACGAAGGCCCGCTCATAGAATAGCGTCTTCGATTTGTTGGGGTAGTAATACAAGCTCTCGCTCAGGATATGGGCGGAAGTATATTCCACATCGTAGTCGTAGCGCGTGCTTCCGAGGTAAAACGACACGTGCATCCGGGTGGGCTCTTGGGCGGTCAGCGCAAATGGCACGTACCCG
>JBJEKG010000147.1:0-2742 GCA_051878535.1 Muribaculaceae bacterium | reverse complement strand
GCCTTGTCCATCATCATCATCTACTTGGTGTTGGGCATCGCCATCACCATGATTTTCGGCGCGAGCACGCTTAACGAGTTGGCTACCAGTGCTATATTCAACGTAATCTTCTTCCTGTTGCTGGTTGTGTTCGCCGTGTCGTTCTTCGGCGCGTTCAACATCGAGCTGCCTTCGAAATGGAGCAACGCCATCGACTCAAAGGCTGAATCCACCACCGGTTTCATCTCCATTTTCTTCATGGCCTTCACCTTGGTGTTGGTATCGTTCTCGTGCACCGGCCCCATCATCGGCACGCTGCTGGTTGAAGCCGCTTCGCAGGGCAACATCCTTGGCCCGGCGCTTGGCATGGGCGGCTTCGCCCTCGGTTTGGCGCTGCCCTTCGGCTTCTTCGCCTTCTTCCCCACGTTGCTCAAAGAGATGCCGCGCTCGGGTTCGTGGCTCAACACTGTGAAAGTGGTGCTCGGTTTCATCGAACTGATTTTGGCGCTGAAGTTCCTCTCCGTGGCCGACTTGGCCTACGGTTGGCACATCCTCGACCGCGAAGTGTTCCTGTCGTTGTGGATTGTGCTCTTCGCCCTGCTCGGTATGTATCTGCTTGGCAAACTGCGCTTTAGCCACGATTCACCGGTGGAACATGTGTCGATTCCGCGCTTCTTCATGGCGCTGATTTCGCTGGCATTCGCCATGTACCTCATCCCCGGCCTGTGGGGCGCACCGCTCAAGAGCATCAGCGCCTTCGCTCCGCCGTTGAACACCCAGGACTTCAACCTCTACGGCGGCGAAATCCGCGAGTTCGACGATTATGAAGAGGGCATGGCTTACGCCAAGAAGAACAACTTGCCCGTGCTGCTCGACTTCACCGGTTACGGCTGCGTGAACTGCCGCAAGATGGAAGCCGCAGTGTTTGATACTGAGCAAGTTAAGAGCATTGTGGAGAACGACTTCGTGCTCATCAAACTCATTGTGGACGAGCGCAAAGAGTTGGCCGAACCATACACCGTTGAGGAATACGGCGGCACCACCGAAATCACCAATGTGGGCGAACGCTGGAGCTACCTGCAACGCCACAAGTTCGGCACCAACTCGCAGCCCTACTACGTGACCCTCGACAGCGAAGGCAAGCCCTTGGCCGGCGCCCGCGTTTACAACGAAGACGTCGACGCGTTCGTCAAGTGGCTCAGCGCCTCCTCGGCCAAGTTTCACGAGAAGTAATTCACACTGAATCAGCGATTTACAGCCCCACTTAGGGGCTGTAAACCTGATTTGGCACTTATATTCGGTACTATTTCTAAATCTATCTGCAAATGACCCACTCACGCCAAGAGCGCCTCGAAGCGCTCGGCCGAATCCTCGACACCCTCGACATCCTGCGCGTAAAATGCCCTTGGGATGCCAAACAAACCAATGAATCGCTGCGCCCCAACACCATCGAAGAGGTGTATGAGTTGGCGCAAGCTCTTCTGCGCGACGACGCGCCCGAAATCCGTAAAGAGCTGGGCGACGTGCTGTTGCACGTGCTCTTCTACTCCAAAATAGCCGACGAGCAAGGCCGCTTCGACATCGCCGACGTGTGCGATGCCCTCAACCAAAAGCTCATCTTCCGCCACCCGCACGTATTCGGCACCGTGCACGTGGACGACGCTCACCAAGTGGAGCAAAACTGGGAAGACATCAAGCTGCGCGAACGCGGCGGCAACCGCACCGTCCTCGCCGGCGTGCCCGACGCGCTACCCTCGCTGGTGAAGGCATTCCGCGTGCAGGAAAAGGCTGCCAACGTGGGCTTCGACTGGGAGAAACCTGAGGACGTGTGGGCCAAAGTGCAGGAGGAAGTGGCCGAAGTGGGCCAAGCCATCCAAGCCGGCCAAGTAGCTGATATTGAGGCCGAATTCGGCGATTTGCTCTTTAGCGTAATCAACGCCGCGCGCCTCTACAAGGTCAACCCCGAGAACGCTCTCGAACGCACCAACCAAAAGTTTATCGCCCGCTTCAACTACATTGAAGCCAAGGCCGCTGAGCAGGGCAAACACGTGCGCGAACTCACCCTCGAGCAGATGGAAGCCCTCTGGCAGGAGGCCAAAAACGCTGTAAACCCGCTGAAAATCAGGCGTGAAGGTTTGTATAGCTGAAAAACCGTCGGTAGCCGCCGACTTGGCGAAGGTGCTTGGCGCCGACCGCCGCCACGACGGCTTTTGGGAGGGCCCGGAGTACTGTGTCACCTGGACCTTCGGCCACCTGTGCACCCTCAAGGAGCCGCACGACTACGTAGACCGCTGGAAGTATTGGACACTTGGCCAGCTCCCCATGATTCCGCCCCGATTCGGCATCAAACTCATGGACGATGAAGGCGTGCGCAAGCAGTTCAAAGTCATCTCCGAGCTATTTTCCAAGGCCGAGATGATTATCAACTGCGGTGATGCCGGCCAAGAGGGCGAGCTCATCCAGCGCTGGGTGATGCAGCTTGCCGAGGTGAAATGCCCCGTGATGCGCTTGTGGATTTCATCGCTGACTGAGGACTCAATCCGCGAAGGTTTCGCCTCGTTAAAGCCTCAGGAACAGTATAATAACCTATACCATGCCGGACTGGCCCGCGCCATCGGCGACTGGATTTTGGGCATCAACGCCACCCGCCTCTACTCGCTCAAATACTCTCAGCCGGGCCACGTGCTGTCGGTGGGACGAGTGCAAACGCCCACCCTGGCCATGATTGTCCGTCGTCATTTCGAAATTGAGAACTTCGTGCCC
>JBJEKG010000146.1:0-2801 GCA_051878535.1 Muribaculaceae bacterium | reverse complement strand
GGGTTGGCGATTTCGGCGTTGATGATTTCCATGACGCGGGCGAAGAATTCGCTGTCGATGTCGCCTTGGGGTAGGGGAGTGGCGGGGCGTTCGGAGGTGTCGGCGGCGTGGTGGTCGGCGGTGCCGGCGATACGCTTGCGGTTGTCGATGAGGTTGCGACAGCGGGTGAGTAACAGCTTGCGGCTGAAGGGTTTAGATATGTAACCGTCGGCACCGGCTTCGTAGCCGCCGGCGCGCTGCTCGTCCATAGAGCAGGCCGTAACGAGGAGCACGGGGATGTGCGAGGTGGAGATTTCGCTCTTGATTTGGCGGCACATTTCCAGGCCGTCCATCACCGGCATCATCACGTCGGCCACGATGAGGTCGGGGGTGAATCGGGTGGCTTTGGCGAGGCCGTCGCGGCCGTTTGAGGCCATGATGACGTTGTAGTCGGCGGTGAGGAGTTCGCGCATGAGCAGGCGGAGGTCGGTGTTGTCGTCGACCACGAGCACGATGGGCTTGTCGGGGTCGAACGAAGCCTGATTGTCGTCGGCTATGTCGCTGTCGATGAGCGAGTTGTCGACCACGGCGATGGTTGGTTCGATATTGGCTTCGGTGTTGGCGGTGTGGGAGATGGGGAGCACCACGGTGAAAGTGGCTCCTTCGCCCTGCTGGCTTTCCACCATGATGGAGCCGTCGTGGAGTTCGACCAGCGCTTTGGCCAAGGTGAGGCCGATTCCGGAACCGTTGGCATTGACTTGGTCCACTTGGAAGAAGCGTTCGAAGATGTTTTGGATGGCATCGGCGCTGATGCCGCGGCCGGTGTCGCTGACCTTGATGAGCGCTTCGTTATCTCCTCTGTGCGAGAGAGTTACGGCGATGCGGGCGCGGTCGGGCGAGTATTTGAAGGCGTTTGACACGAGGTTGAACACCACACGCTCGATTTTGGGCACGTCGAAAGCCATGGAGAAGTTGAAATCGGGGTCGATGTCGAGCGACAGGTCGATGTTGCGGCGCTTGGCAAGCGGTTTGAATGCTTCGAGCCACTGCGGAATGTATTTTGCCAAGTCGGCCTCGACAGGTTGGAGGGTGAGCTTGCCGTTTTCGTAGCGGCGGAAGTCGAGGATTTCGTCGACGAGGCGGTGGAGGATGTCCACATTGTTGCGAGCGATTTTGAGCAGATGTTGCTGACGGTCAGAGAGGTTATGTTCGTCGGCGAGCATTTCCAACGGCTCGGCAATGAGGGTGAGCGGCGTGCGCAAATCGTGCGACACGTTGGTGAAGAAGCGCAACTTGGAGTTGGTCGACTCGGTGAGGCGCTGGTTGAACTCCTTCTCCTGGCGGTGCTGCTCCGAGAGCAGGCGGTTGTGGGCTTCGAGCACTTGGCGGTTACGGCGGTTCTGCCAGAAGGCGCGTAGCAACAGGAAGATCACGCCGATGAGTAGCACGGCGATGGCGATAACGGCGTAGAACAGAGCTGTTTGGATGTTGTGGCGCTCCCAATAGAGGTCCACTTGGCCTTTGAGCTCCTGCAAGCGGCTGGTGCTCTCGTGGATTTGCTGATTTTGGAAGAGGAGAATTTCGGCGTTGGAATGGTCCACAGCCTCGCCGGCGGGGAGCATATAAGTGCGCTCAAACTCCTCACCCTCAAGGATTTTGATGGCATTGCGCAGCAGCGTGTGGCCTTCGGTGGGGTAGAGGAAAGTTGCGTCGATGATTGAATCTTGCACGGCTTGGATGCCCACTTCGGGAGCGGCGTCGATGCCCACCACCTTGATGTCGAGGCCTCGGCGGCGGGCCACTTCGGCGGCTGCGATGGCCATGTTGTCGTTGTGCGCGTAGATGAGGTTGACATCCGGGTGGAGCGCCAATAGCGAATCGGCTTTCACTTCGGCCACGGCGCCGAGCCAGCGACCGTCGGCCGAGTCAACCACCTGGAAATCAGCCACGCTGTCGCACACTTGGTGGAAGCCTTGGTAGCGATTCTGGGCGGGAGTCGACGACATCAAACCGGTGATTTCGATGGCGCGGATGGGACCTTTGATAAGGTGCTGCGAGTACTTGGCGGCGCTGTAGCCGAGTTCCACATTGTCCGAGCCTTGGAACATGGTGTAACTGTCGCCGATGACGCCGCGGTCGAACACCACCACCGGAATGCCGCGGTCGTACACATCTTTTATTATAGGAGTGAGGGCGGCGGCATCGTTAGGCGAGACGATGATTAGGTCGAAACCGTTGTCGACGAAATATTGGATGTCGGCGATTTGCTTCTCGTTGCTGTCGCCGGCGGAGCGGATTTCCACCTCCACGTTGTCGTGGAATAGAGCCTCGCGCTCGATTTCGGCATTCATCTTTGAGCGCCAAGTATCGTCGGAACATTGCGACACACCAATGTGATATTTTGGCTCTTCGGAGCAGGCCGAGAGCAGTATGGCGCAGAGAAATGCTATAGTAGTGTAAAGTAGTGCTTTGGTCATGTAAGGGGTATTTGGTGTTGTCGCGGTGCAAATTTAGCAAAAAAATCTTATAAAATTTGTTGAAAAGGCTGTAAAATTTGTTGCAAAGGCCATTTTTTATAAAAAACTGCGCCAAAAATCATAACAGACATTAAATAATATGTAATAAATTTGCAACACGAAAATCAAACAACCCACTTTAAAACTCAATATCATGAAAAAAATATCACTGATACTTTGTGGTGCACTGCTGAGCGGCGCGAGCGTTTCGGCCGCCGATGTGGCAGTGGATTACTTAGGCACCGGCAACACGTTGGTGCGCGTGGAAGGCGCCGCCGGCCAATACCTGATGATACCGGTAGAGGA
>JBJEKG010000145.1:0-14363 GCA_051878535.1 Muribaculaceae bacterium | reverse complement strand
GGTGATAACGTAGTCGGCGATAGCGTTGATGGGCGCGTTGGGGTCGTTGTTGATGGAGATGATGATGGAGCTTTCCTGCATGCCGGCGATGTGTTGGATTTGGCCGGAGATGCCGCAAGCGATGTAGAGTTTGGGGCGAACGGTCACGCCGGTTTGGCCAATTTGGCGTTCGTGTTCCACGAAGCCGGCATCAACGGCTGCACGGGAAGCGCCTACTTCGCCGCCGAGCACTTGAGCGAGGTCGAAGAGCAGTTGGAAGTTTTCTTTGCTACCCACGCCGTAGCCGCCGGCCACGATGATGGGAGCGTTTTTGATGTTGACTTTCGACTTGGCGATTTGGCGGTCGATGATTTCGACCACGAAGTCGGTGTCGGCCACGTATTTAGCGGGGTCGAGGGCGATGACTTCGCCTTTGAAGTTGGCATCGAGCACTTCTTTTTTCATCACACCTTCGCGCACGGTAGCCATTTGCGGACGGCATTCGGGGTTGACGATGGTGGCCACGATGTTGCCGCCGAAAGCGGGACGGATTTGGTATAGCAGGTCGTGGTATTCTTTCTGCGACTTGGCGTCGGTGTGGTCGCCGATTTCCAGAGCGGTGCAGTCGGCGGTGAGGCCGGAGTGGAGGGCGGAGGAAACGCGGGGACCGAGGTCACGGCCGATGCAGGTGGCGCCCATCAAGCAGATTTGGGGCTTGATTTCCTTGAAGAGGTTGATGAGCACGGCTGCGTGGGGGTTGGAGGTATAGGGATAGAGGCGAGCGTCGTCAACGGTGTATACCACGTCGGCACCGTAGGGGAAGATTTGCGATTCGATGCCGGCGAGGTTGGAGCCAACTACGAGGGCTTCGAGGCGGATGCCAAGGCGGTCGGCGAGCTTGCGACCTTTGGTAAGGAGTTCGAGGCTGACATCGGCAATGCGGCCTTCGTCGAACTCGCAGTAAACTACAAGATTGTTGTTATCTGCCATAGTTTTAATGATTTTTGACTTCGGCGATGCTAAAATTAGCCGATGGTATGGTTAACGATAAGTTCTTTGATGAGTTCTTCGATTTGGGCATCGTTGTCGTCCAAACGGCGAGCGTCTTTGGCCACGAATACCACGCTTTCCACGTTTTTCACCTTTGTGGGCGAGCCGGGGAAACCGATTTGAGCGGGGTCGGCTTCTACGAATGCAGCACCCCATTCTTGGATTTGTAGATGAGCGCGAGCGTCGACGAATGTTTGCATATCCTCGGCGAGTTTGGCTTTTTCGCTGGGGGATACGGCGTATTTGTACTTCATCAGGCGCTTGGCGTTGCGGGGACGGCACTCGGGCGCGGAGCCGGTGACGGTAACCACGCAGGGCAGAGGAGCCACGACGGTTTCGATACCGTGTTCGAGGCGGCGACGCACGGTCACTTTGCCTTCTTCGTTCACGGCTACGTCTTCAGCGTAGGTCACTTGGGGGATGTTGAGCTTTTCAGCGATTTGGGGCACCACTTGGGCGGTGTCGCCGTCGATAGCTTGGCGGCCGCCGAGGATGATGTCGTAGTTGCCGATTTTACGGATAGCTTGCGAGAGCGAGTAGGAGGTAGCCAAGGTGTCGGCACCGCCGAGGGCACGGTCGGTGAGCACAATGCCGCAGTCGGCGCCGCGGAAAATTGCTTCACGAATCACTTCGGCCGATTTGGGCAGACCCATGGTGAGGACGGTGATGGTCGAACCGGGGTGTGCATCTTTCAGGCGGAGAGCTTGTTCAAGGGCATTCAGGTCTTCAGGGTTGAAGATTGCGGGGAGGACGGCGCGGTTGATGGTGCCATCTTCCTTCATAGCATCTTTGCCTACATTGCGGGTGTCGGGCACCTGCTTAGCAAGCACAATGATGTTTAAACTCATAATTATCAGATAATTAATATATTTGTATTGTTATTTCCATTGTAAAGGCCACGCGCAAGGCCTATTTTAGCACTGCAAAGTTACGAAAAAATCTCCAAACGGCCAAATTTTTGCACACCTCGGTGGCGAATTGGTGCAATTGGGCTTATTGGGCTTATTGGGCTTATTGGGCTTATTGGGCTTATTGGGCTTATTGGGCTAATTCGTTGTTGGCTTTCACACAATAAAAGGCGGGGGTGATGCGTTACAATATTATATATAACACTGATTACTGATGAAGAAACTGTTTACCTTGCTACTTGCCGCGGCAGTGGCGCTGCTCAGCGCTGATGCCGCCAATCCCAAGCGCGAGTTCCGCGGCGCTTGGATGCACACTGTATTCCAACAGCAATACCACGACCAAACCACTGCCCAGAACAAGGCTTACATCCGCCAACAGCTTGATTTGCTGCAACTTGCCGGCTGCAATGCGGTTATTTTCCAAGTGCGGCCGCAGGCCGATGCGTTCTACCCCAGCGACTTGGAGCCGTGGAGCCGTTTCCTAACCGACAACGGCGCCGCGCCCTCGCCCTACTGGGATCCGTTGCAGTTCATCATAGATGAAGCGCACGCTCGCGGCATGGAATTGCACGCGTGGCTGAATCCTTACCGCGTCACCACCGCCAAGGCGCAAACGCTGCCGCAAGGCCACATCTACCACAAGCATCCCGAATGGTTCGTGCGTTTCGATGGCAAGCTATACTTCGACCCGGGTCTGCCCGAAAGCCGCCAATTCATCACCAAAGTGGTGATGGACATCGTCAACCGCTACGACGTGGACGGCATCCATTTCGACGACTACTTCTACCCCTACCCGGTGAAGGGTGTGGAATTTCCCGATGATGCTTCGTACAAGAAATACGGCAACGGCATGGACCGCGGCGACTGGCGCCGCCACAACGTGGACCTGCTCATCGAAAGCCTCCACAACGAAATCGCCGCCGTGAAGCCGTGGGTGATTTTCGGCATCAGCCCCTTCGGTATCTGGCGCAACGAATCCTCCGACCCCCGCGGCTCCAAGACTAACGGCCTGCAGAACTACGACGCCCTCTTTGCCGACGTGCTGCTGTGGGCTGAAAAAGGATGGGTGGACTACCTGCTACCGCAGCTCTACTGGGATTTGGAGCACCGTGCGGCCTCATACCTCGTGTTGGTGGACTGGTGGAACCGCAACGCCAACGGCCGCAACCTCTACATCGGCCAGGACATCGCCGTGACGATGAAGAAGCCCGACATCGCACCCTCGACCGAAACCACTCAGCTGCGCCACAAGGTGCGCCTCACTCGCGAGGCCGACAACATCCAAGGCAACTGCTGGTGGCCGGCTTACTCGCTGACCAACAACACCGGCCACATCGCCGACATCCTCCGCACCGACCTGCAATCCACCATCGCCCTACCCCCACTGTATCCGTGGATTAGCGAGGTGGCACCTATGCCCGTCGACGGCTTGAAAGTCAGCGGCAAAACCATCTCGTGGAACGATTGCGCCTTGGAAGGCACCGCCGACGACGCCGTGAAATTCGTTGTGTACCATTTCGACTCAGTCGAAGCTATCAACCTCGACGACCCGGTCGCCATCGAAGCCATCACCTGGAAGAACGAATGGAAAGCCGAACACACCGGCGTGTATGTGGTCACCGCTCTGTCGCGCGTGAACTGCGAATCCGTGGCCTCCGAACCCGTAATTGTGAAGTGATATGAGTGCCGCGGTGTCTGTGATAATGCCTGTATACAATGTGGAGCGCTACCTGCGCGCCGCCATCGACAGCGTCATTGCCCAGACCTATCCTCACTGGCACCTCATCTTGGTGGACGACGGTTCCACCGACTCTTCGCCCGAAATCTGCGACCAATACGCTGCCGCCAACCCGCAAATCACGGCGTACCACACCGCCAACGGCGGGCTGTCGGCGGCGCGCAACTTCGGCCTGCGGCACAGCGCCGAGCCGTGGGTGCTCTTTGTGGACAGCGACGACATGCTCCACCCGCAGTGCTTAGCCCTGCTGATGGAGATGCAGATGCACTCGCAGTGCGAAATAGTGTGCGCCGCCGCGCAGGAGGACACCGAGCCGCATTTCCGCCGCATCGGCGTACCCACCACGCGAGTTTACGCGTGGGACAAGGCTGTGGAACTCACTCTGTATCAGTGTCGTGGAATGCTCAACTCTATGTGGGGCAAACTCTTTGCTCGCCGCCTGTTCGAGAAAGAACTGTTCACCGAAGGTATCCTCTACGAGGATCTTGACATCTTCTACCGCCTCTACGACAAGGTGGAACGCGTGGCCACTACCCGCGCTCGGCTCTATTTCTACCGCATGCGCTCGGGCAGCATTATCCACACATGGAACGACCATCGCGCCGACGTACTCACTGTGATGAGCCGCATGGAAGCATACATGGCCAAGCGCCATCCGCAGTTGCTCAAAGCGGCGCGCGACCGCCGGCTTAGTGCTAATTTCAACATCTTTCTTCTTGCTACAGCGAATGGGCAGAAGGAGATTGCCGACCGCTGTTGGGCGGTGATTCGCGCCCTGCGCGGCGCCTCGCTCTTCAACCCCAAAGTGAGGTTCAAGAACCACGTGGGATGCCTCATTTCATACCTTGGCCGCACGGTGATGAACGCCATCGGCCGCATCTGCTGACCGCCATGAAAGTAATCACCCTCACTCGCGACACCTTCCCGCAGGCTTGCCAACAGTTGGCGGCCAAAATCGGCGCTTGTCCCGACGTGTTGGTGGCCATCCGCACCGGTGGCGCTTACCTCGGCGCAGAGCTGTGCCGAGTGTGGCAGCTGCCGCCGGAGCGATACGTGGAGGTGGAACTGCAACGGCCATCCACCGCCGCCAAGCAAGGGCTTATTGCGCGGATAATCAGCCGATTACCACGCAAAGTGGCCGATTGGTTGCGCGTGGCGGAAGCTACCGTGCTGTCGTGGATGCCGCGCAAGCCGCGGCAGTTTGAGTACACTGCCGAACAGTTGGCGCGTCTGCCGCAAGGCGCACGCGTGTTGGTGGTGGACGATGCCGTCGACTCGGGCATGACCATGCAGGCCGTTGTCAATGCCACCGCCGCTGCCATCGGCACTGCGCCCGCCACCGCCGCCATCGTGGTGACCTGCTCCGACCCGGCCATCCGACCTGACTTCTCATTATATAATAATGTGTTAATCCGTTTCCCATGGTCGAAGGACGCAAAGTGACAGTGGTTGACCTCGACGGCACGTTGGTGCAGGGCAACACCCTCCACCTCTACCTGCGCGCCGCTCTGCGTTGCCTGTGGTGGCGCCGCCCGCTCGCCGCGCTGCGCGTGGCCGCACTGATGGCGGCCCGAGCCGTGCGCCTTATCCCCCACTCCACCATGAAATACGGCGCAGCCCGAGCCGTTGGCGCACATCCCGCCGTCATCGCAAGGCTGAAGCAGACCGCACACCTTAATCCGCAGGTACTCAAGCTGATAGAAGAACGCAAGGCCATGGGCGACACAATCCTTCTGGCCACTGCCGCCTTCACATTCTACGCCCGCGAACTGTGGGAGGGCGACCTTGTGGGCAGCGACCTCGCCGCCGGCCCCGCAGCCAAATGTCGCGGTGAGCGCAAAGCCGCCGCCGTCACTGCCTACCTGCGCAAACACAGCGCCACGTTGGCCTGCGTCATCACCGACCACCACGACGACCTCCCCCTACTGCGCCTCAACCCCGCCGGCCCCAACTACCTCATCACCCCCTCCCCCAAAACCCTCCGCCTCACCACCGGCCTTTTTGTCACAGCACTGAACATTAGCGAAGAGTAACCACCCCGTTAGCCAAGCGCCGGCCGTCACGTTAGCCAAGCGCCGGCCGTCACGTTAGCCAAGCGCCGGCCGCGGGTCCTGTGGCGAGGCGGAAGCCGAGCTGCCGCGCCGTCACTAATTTTTGTCTCCGGCGTAGCAGCTTTAGCTGCCCTTACAAGGGGGGAAAAAAGGCGATTTTTTACCCGAATGTGGGTAAAAAAGTGAGATTTGGGTAAAGAATCCCCATTCTTTGGCTATTTAGAACAATTTTGGAGATTTTTAAAACAGTGGGCACTTAGGCTTTTTCGGAGAGCTCGAGCCAGCGGAGTTCTTTTTCATCGAGGAGGTCCTTGAGCTGCTCGTAGCGGCGCGATTTTTCGGCGATGTCGTCGGCACCGCCGGCATTGAAGTAGGCTTCGAGGGCGGCTTTCTCTGCATTGAGTTGGTCGAGTTCGGCGGTGAGGGCTTCAAACTCGCGTTGCTCTTTGTAGGTAAGCTTTTCGGGACGCTGTTGGCGCGGCTTTTCCTTGGCGGCAGGTCGGTCGGCGGGTCGGTCGGCGGCCTGTTGGCGTTGCTGTTCATCGGTCCACTGGCGGTATTCGGAGTAGTTGCCGGGAAAGTCGCGCACCACGCCGTTGCCCTCCATCACGAAGAGGTGGTCGACAATGTTGTCGAGGAAGTAGCGGTCGTGACTGATGATGATGGCGCAACCTTTGAACTCGGCGAGGTATTCTTCCAAGATGCCGAGGGTGACGATGTCGAGGTCGTTGGTCGGCTCGTCGAGGATGAGGAAGTTGGGCCGACGCATCAGCACGGTGGCCAAGTGCAGGCGGCAGCGCTCGCCGCCGCTGAGGGTGTGGATGTACTTCTGCTGGTCGGGCACGCTGAAAAGGAACCGCTGCAGATATTGCATCGGCGCGATGTGTTCGCCCTCTTTGATTTCGATGTCTTCGGCCAAGCGGGTCACGGCGTCGATTACCTTGTCGTTGTCGTTGAAGGCGATGCCGTCCTGACTGTAATAGCCGAAGCGCACGGTGGTGCCGACATCCCAACGGCCGCTGTCGATTGGCTCGAGGCCCTGTAACATCTTGATAAACGTGGACTTACCCACGCCATTCGGGCCAATGATGCCCACTTTTTCATACCGCGCAAAGGTGTATGAAAACTTGTCGAGAATCACCTTGGAGCCGAAGGCTTTCGACACCTCCACCGCCTCGAAAATCTTGGAGCCGATGTAGGAGGATTGGTTCTCGAGGCGCACATCGCGTTGGCGCAAGTCGACGGCGGCACGCGCTTTGAGGTCGTAGAAATTGTCGATGCGATACTTGGCCTTACCGGCACGCGCTTGCGGCTGGCGGCTCATCCACTCCTGCTCGCGGCGCAGGGTGTTCTTCACTCGCGCCAACTCGACGGTCATGGCCTCAATGCGTTCGGCGCGGCGGCGCAGGTAGTAGTCGTAATTGCCGTCGTAGGAGTAGATTTGGCTGTTGTCGATTTCGATGATGCGGTTGCACACGCGGTCGAGGAAATAGCGGTCGTGCGTGACCATAAGCAGGGTGGCACGCGAGCGTTTGAGGTAGTTTTCAATCCACTCAATCACCTCAATATCAAGGTGGTTGGTGGGTTCGTCGAGTATGAGCATGTCGGGGTTGGACATCAGCACCGAAGCCAAGGCCACGCGCTTGCGCTGGCCGCCGCTGAGGGTGTCGACATGTGCGCTTAAGTCGGTGATTTTCAGGCGCGAAAGCAGTTGGCGCAGGCGGTCTTCATAGTCCCACGCGCCGGCAGAGTCCATGCGGTGCGACGCTTCCTCGATGGCCTTGGCATCGCCGGAGGCGAGGGCGGCTTCGTAGCCGCGCACGATGGCCGCAGTGGGGTCGTCGCCGGTGAGTGCGGCCTCCGCCACGGTGGGATTACCGGCGAAGGTGGGCTGCTGCGGCAAGTACCCTACCCTCACCCCGCTGCGCCAGGTGATTTTGCCCGAATCGGCCGCCTCCACCCCGGCGATAATCGACAGCAAGGTGGTTTTGCCGGTGCCGTTTTTGGCGATGACACCGATTTTGTTGCCCTCGTCAACGCCGAAGGTCACTCCGGCAAAGAGCATGCGGAATCCATAACTTTTGGTTAGGTCTTCAACCTGTAGGTAAACGCTCATAATCAGGTAGTTGGGGTGTAGGGTGAGGTAAAAATCAGCACACGTTCGCCTGCCGCATCAGTCGAGGCGAACAGCCGTGCCGGACCGTCGGCGGCGCGCAATCGGGCACGCAGCACATCGGCAGTCATGGGAAAATTTGAGGTAGTAATTGATGCTTTAACTCGTTGATTGGCAAGTTGTTTGAGTATGCGCGACGAGCACTGCTCCACGCGCTCGACGCGGTAGGCGTGGCCGGGGAAGGCGTTCACGCGGTCGGCGCTGAGCCACAGGTGCGACTGCGGCGCGAGCTTGCGCACGCCGTAGCGCGAGCCGAGCAGCCGCATCGGCGCGGCCTTCATCACGGCCGGATACGGGTCGTAAAGCCACATTCCGACTTGCGGTTCGGCGCACTCAGCCTCAGCGCTAACTTCCTCACTGCGAAGGAATTTCATCTGCGACACGACCGCTCCGTCGGCGTTGAGCGTCACCGCTTCAATCGTCGGCTCGGCCACTGCGACGTCGAAGCGGCACTCGATTACTAATTCTTTGCACTCGGTGGTGGTGCCGAGGGCTATCACGCGCACGGTATCGGGTAGCAGCGACAAAGTGTGGGTGATGTCGAGCATCGGTGAAGCCTTGATAATCAACCGCTTGCACACGCGGCGGAGTTGCGGCAGCATCGCCGTCACATCCGGTTCGCAGTCGCTCAGCGCGTACACGCGTCCGCCGTTGGCCGCGCGCCGTGCCGGGTCGATGAACAAGGTGGTGAACGCGCCATCGGCCTGCTCGGCAAGCCACTCGCGGCAGTCGGCGCACACCGCCTGCAGCCGCGGCAGGTGACGCGCGTTGAGTTGCAACGCATCCACTTTCAGCTGCTCCATCTCCACAGCTACCACGTTGGTTTTCAGCGCCATAACCATAGCATCCACACCCAAACCGGCGGTGAGGTCGGCCACACGTTCGCCATCGTCCAACAGCGAGCTGTGGTATGCGGCCAACGCCTCCGAGGTGCTCTGCTCCCCGGCTAATGCCGTGGGAAACACGAACTCCGGATTCGCCGCCAAGGTGCGACGCAACTTGCCGCCAAACCGTCGCCGACACTCTATCTGCAGAATGTCATCGGCCCGTTCGGCGCCGTAGCGCAACCGCAACCGAGCCACATCCTCGGCCGCATGCTCCGCAATCCACTGAAAGTCGTAACGCATTGTCAATCAATAAAATCGGTTGCTAAAACTGTAGTGTATCAAAAGTCTGCACAGCGTGCAAAGGGCTCACAGGAGAACAGGAGATTTAACAGGAGAACAGGATCAAATCTGTTGATATTCAATCGCCAACCAGTAGTGCCGCGGCTTGCTGCGGCATACCCGGATGGCCTCCTTTGCTGGTCAAAAGTCTGGTCTGTGAAGCACAGCGCACAAAGGACCCACAGGAGGACAGGAGATTAAACAGGAGGACAATAATTATATTATTGATATTCAATACATTACACCCCGTTCTCCTGCTAAATCTCCTGTCCTCCTGTGGATTTTTTGCGAGCATTCGACAGGCTGTGTTCGGATTCATAACTTTTGACACACTTCCTATCAGATTACACCGGCTGATGGCTAACAGTTCAACTTAAAAAAGTAGCCAAAATAGCTATGAGGCTATCTTAGCTACTTTTTTAGAGTATGTTCGTTAATGATTATTCGCCTTTGATAGCAGCAATGCCGGGGAGCACCTTACCTTCGATGGCTTCGAGCAGAGCGCCGCCGCCGGTCGATACGTAAGATACTTGGTCGGCCAAGCCGAATTTGTTGACGCAAGCCACGGAGTCACCGCCACCTACCAAGGAGAAGGCACCGTTGGCGGTTGCTTCTACGATAGCGTCGGCGATAGCGCGCGAACCGGCAGTGAAGTTGTCGAATTCAAACACACCGGCGGGACCGTTCCACAGGATGGTCTTCGATTCGCGGATAACCTTGGCGAAGGCTTCGCGGGTTTCGGGACCGGCGTCCATACCTTCCCAGCCATCGGGCACGTCGTTGGCGGGGCATACTTGTGTGTTGGCGTCGTTGGCAAACTTGTCGCCGGCTACGCAGTCGGTGCCGAGCACCAGGTTCACGCCTTTTTCTTTGGCTTTGCGGATGATGTCCAAAGCGAGGTCGAGTTTGTCGTTTTCGCAGATGGAGATACCGATTTTACCGCCTTGAGCTTTGGCGAAGGTGTAGGTCATACCGCCGCAGAGGATGAGGTTGTCGACCTTGTCCATGAGGTTTTCGATGATGCCGATTTTGGTGGACACTTTCGAACCGCCCATGATAGCGGTGAAGGGGCGGGTGATGTTGTTGAGCACATTGTCCACAGCTTTCACTTCCTTCTCCATCAAGTAGCCGAGCATCTTGTGGTCAGCGTCGAAGAAGTCAGCCACAACAGCGGTGGAAGCGTGGCGACGGTGAGCGGTACCAAAGGCATCGTTCACATATACGTCGGCGTAAGAAGCCAAAGTCTTGGCGAACTCTTTCTGAGCGGCTTTCATAGCCTTCTTGGCAGCGTCGTAAGCGGGGTCTTCTTTGTCGATGCCCACGGGCTTGCCTTCTTCTTCGGGATAGAAGCGGAGGTTTTCGAGCAGCAGAGCTTCGCCGGGTTTGAGAGCGGCAGCAGCGTCGGCAGCTTTAGCGCAGTCGGGAGCGAACTTCACTTCGCAACCAAGGGCGGCAGCTACGGCGTCCTTGATTTGGCCAAGCGACATTTTGGGGTTCACTTTGCCTTTGGGTTTGCCCATGTGCGACATGATGATGAGCGCACCGCCATCTGCAAGGATTTTTTTCAGAGTGGGGAGAGCGCCGCGGATGCGGGTATCGTCGGTGATGTGACCGTTTTCGTCCAGGGGCACATTGAAGTCAACGCGCACAATGGCTTTTTTACCGGAAAAGTTGAAATTGTCTAAAGTCATTTCAATATATTTTAGAAAGTTATATATAATTCAGAGCACTTTTCGCCCCATGGCGATATTGCACTGCAAAATTACGGAAAATTTTCGACATTGCAATGCAATCTGCTGAAAATCTTTTCGTTTCAAGTGGATTTTATTCCGTCCCGACAATAAAACGGAAATGTTGTACTATTCTTTCTGAATTTTGCAGTCGTATTTGATTCTGCCCGATGACTGGTTGCGCCAATCATTTATGACAGTGTTTAACTCATCTTTAGTTATGTCCTCGAAGTATTGCACGCGTACCTCATCCCAAGTACGGCCATTGTCCTTACTCTTTAGGAAGGTAACTGTGCAGCTTACATATTCTGTAACGCCAGGCGTTCCGTTGAGAGTGTTTGTGAACATTTCAAAGAGCTTGTGTATTTTTACACGGTCCTTATCCTTTAATTCCTTATCATAGTAAGAACTGATAGTGTAAACACGGATGAGGCGAGGTTCATTTGTAGCGAAGTAATCCAAGTCACCAAGGTAAGATGCAGTTACGCCCCAACACTCTGTACCTAAGAAGCCAATAGCAGCTGTTTGTCGTTCGCTTGTGTATACAGACACTGATTTGAACTGCGCGATTTCGCCTGAAATACTTTTGATGAGCAATTTATCGTCTTCGTGAATTACCATTGGCTCGTATTCATAGAGACGGACGTCAAGGAATTTATGTCCATTTTGTAAACGGAAACGTATACACACAGAGTTCCCGCTTACAAATTCCCACGAAGTGATGACGGTTCTCTGTCCTGTGAACTCATCGATTTCATCCTTTTCGATTTTCATCGCAGATGCCAGCAGTGGGAAGAGAATGCACAACACCAAGGATAAGAATTTGAGATTTTTCATAGCTGTATGATTGTTGTTAGTGTTTTGCTTCGAGTTCCTCAACACGCTTCATCAGAGCCTTGATGGCTTCATCTTTTGAGTTAATGGTGCCTTGAAGGAGTGTGATTGTGTCGAGCATCATATTTATTCGCTCCTCTGACTTACTTGCATTACGGAGCATATCGCCTACACCAAGGAGCAACCAATCTGCTGAAATTTCCGTGAAACATTTAGCGACTGCGGTGATAGTTTCGAGACTGACCGAACGGACACCCTTTAATTGTTTGTCGAGTGTGGGCTGCTTTATACCACATTTGAGGGCAAAAGCACGGTCTGACAATTTTGAGTAGCTTACAACTGCTTGAAGACGGCTTAATATATCCATAATGCCTCTTAAATTGTTAATAATTACTAAAAATAATCCAAATGGATATTAAACTATTGCATATCTAATCCAAATGGATTAACTTTGCAGCAACTTAATACAACTGCCACAAAGGTAGTGAATTTAAGCCAATTAAACAAGGGTAATTTACAAAAAAATAACTCTTATGTCAAAAAATTCCCACCGCTACGAAGCCCTTGACTATATGTCATTTCTGGGAGTCATCAAATGTGCGGTGTCGCGTTTAGCATACTCCAGCCCTGCAATCGTCATTTACGCCGACGAACGCACCATCACCATCGACGATGTTGAAGCCATCAATGAAGAGGCCGACATCAATGCCAACATCCGCAAAGAAATCGCAGCCCAAGGATACCGAGTAAACGTAGTCGAGCTGAATGACGACCTTTTCTGTGTGAATCGCCTCGACCTCAAAAGCCAGGCAGCTAACAACGATGCTCTTAAATCCGAGCTGTTTGTATGCCAACAGCAACAAGGCTACATCATCAGCCAACAACTCGAAAGCAAGGATGAGTTGAGCAAAATCAAGAACGAAATCATCTATATGCGCCAACTATTTGACCAAATCTATAATACCCCTCAACCTGTAGGCGCTCAAGCGTGAGCGAGTGAGGGGCCATCGGAGCATAGACCAAGTGGACGAGGTTAGCCATCCGAATTGAGATGGCTTCGGCAAAGCCGACAACGCAGGTTCGAATCCTGCTGCTCCGCCTCCAAAGAAGAGTACCTTGACGTACTGGAGATTCCGCTGATACCGTCCGGATGTGAGAACAACGGAGAGGTCAGCGATGAGCGATAGCAACTAAAGATGCAGCGAGTAGAGCCGCCAAAACTCGAAAGCACATTGAAACGGAGTTGTTTCGCGATAGGTTATATCTCGCATTCCTATGCCAAACAAAGATGCGAGCGAGAAAGCCCACTCGTGGCAAATGAGGCTAAGTGATAACGATTAGAACCTGCCGAGGTATGCTGCTATGTTCTTTAAAGCGAAACGGCAGGCCAATATATAGAATGGTGTAGTTCAGAAGGTAGAACATCGCCCGGTTAAGGCGAAGATGTCGAGTTCGATTCCGACCACCATTCCTAACTTTTAAATTGAGAAGTATGGAAATAAAGCAAAGCATTATTGACTACTATAAGAGTCTGTTCCCATCAGTGCGAATCGGGAATGTTTGGTGGGCTAAATCAACCATCAAGAACGAGTTCAGCAAGATGGATGTAGGAGACATCATTTTGTTTAGCATAGATGAGTACAACTACAACAGCATCCGCACAGCGCCCGGCACTATAATGGTGAAGGAACGGATGAGAGAAGGTCGCGAGTACAAGACTCGCATTGACCACGATAATCAGGCGACTGCCGTATTCAGAAGTAAGTAATATGGGACGATGCCTTGTAACCTCTGTCAATCCCTCCGAGATACTGCTCGAGAACATCCTGCTGGTGATGTCGAATGAGACGTTCGGCAAGGACAAGGCCGCCAAAATAGTAGGAGGGACTAAACGACTGCAAGACCTTATAGCCTCCGGTGAGATAACGGCAGAGAAGCCTGTCAACTCGCAGAACGGCAAATGGTATTGCAATGCAGCGCAAGTGTTGAGACACTGTCGCAACGCTCGAGAATAACATCAAACAAAAAGCTACAAATATGACACTCTCAAAAAAAATCCTCTTTTGGGCAGTTGTAACCATCGTTGCAACCCCCGGCGTTCTGATGACGATGAACGCAAACGAAGAAACTGCGTACTTCAACATCATCGGCTTAGCGTACCTCTATGTGGCTGTAAAAGCCTGCAAGCGCTTTATGCCTCAGTGGATGATTGATTACTTCAATCAAACTGAACCTCAACAAGGAAAAGTATGATATAGGTTTGACATAAGTCAATAAAAGCCCGTGAGGGTCTGCATGCATAGAAAATTCTAAAATGCCAACTATACAAAGCCCGTGAGGGTGATGGCAACAACTTAAACAACTCCCGACAGCCGGGCGGGCAATCTCGGCTAACTTGGAAGCGCACTGCTCGCAAGAATGCCGTGCGAGTAAGTAAAGTTTGGCACCGGTTGCGAGGTCGCACTCGCCGCTTCCACTACTATTTCCATTGGGTAACACATATATTTTAATGCTAATCATTGTGTGTGTTTATAGCACTTATCCAACCTGTTTGAGAAAATCGGTTGGCAAACTGAGAAGAAACACCTACGGAAATGCCGCGTAGGTAATACCAAGCAGTGGTCAGGTTGCGGTGTCGAAGCCGTCTTCTCCACGATGGATACTCTTGTTTTATTTGTAAACAATTTCCCTGACTGTTCGTGAGAATAGTCAGGATTCGGGAAGGAACGTTGCA
>JBJEKG010000144.1:0-2813 GCA_051878535.1 Muribaculaceae bacterium | reverse complement strand
ATTGGCGGCCACTTGTTCTGGGGTGCCGGCGGCTACCACTTGGCCGCCCGCGTCGCCGCCGTCGGGGCCGAGGTCGATGATCCAGTCGGCGCTCTTGATTACTTCGGGGTTGTGCTCGATGATGACGATGGTGTGGCCGTGGGTGAGCAGGCGGTTGAAGGATGACAGCAGCACGTTCACGTCGTGGAAGTGCAGGCCGGTGGTGGGTTCGTCGAAGATGAACATGGTGGGGCGCGGGCGCTCGTCGGCAAGGAACGCGGCCAACTTAACGCGCTGATTTTCACCGCCGGAGAGGGTGGAGGACGATTGTCCCAACTTCACGTAGCCTAAGCCAACGTCGAGCAGCGGTTGCAGCCGGCGCACGATGCGGCGCTCCTGCGCGCCATCCGATTCGCCAAAGAAGTTGATGGCTTCTTCCACACTCATATCGAGGATGTCGTTGACGTTCTTGTCGCGATAGCGCACTTGCAGTACCTCGCGTTTGAAGCGTTGGCCGTTGCAGCTCTCACACTTAATCACCACATCTGCAAGGAATTGCATGGGGATGGTGATGTAGCCGTCGCCCTTGCACTCTTCGCAGCGACCGCCCTCGGTGTTGAAGGAGAAATAGGCCGGGGTGAAGCCCAACTGGCGTGCTGACTGTTGCGAGGCAAACAGTTCGCGGATTTCGTCGTAGGCTTTGAGGTAGGTGGCAGGGTTGGAGCGGGTGGACCGGCCGATGGGGTTTTGGTCGACGAACTCCACGCCGCTGAGGCGGTTGAGGTCGCCGCGGAGCTCGCCGAAGCGACCGGGCACGGCAGTCTCCGTGTCGAAATGGCGGCCGAGGGCACGGTAGAGGATGTTGCCCACGAGGGTCGACTTGCCCGAGCCGCTCACGCCGGTGACCACCGTCATCACTCCGAGGGGAAATTTCACGCTGATGTCCTTGAGGTTGTGGGCGGTAGCGTGAGTAATTTCCACGAAGTCGTGCCATGGGCGGCGCGTGGTTGGTGTGGGGATGGACAACTGTCCGGTGAGGTATTTGGCTGTGTATGAGTTAGTTGCCGACGGCAACTTGTCGGGCGTGCCGGCGAAGACGATTTCGCCGCCGTGGCATCCGGCCGCCGGACCCACGTCGACCAAGAAGTCGGCCGCGCGCATGATTTCCTCGTCGTGCTCAACCACCAACACGGTGTTGCCCAACTGTTGCAACCGGCGCAACACGCCGATAAGGCGCTGAGTATCACGCGGATGCAGGCCAATCGACGGCTCGTCGAGGATGTAGAGCGAGCCCACTAATGAGCTGCCTAACGAGGTGGCGAGGTTGATGCGCTGGCTCTCGCCGCCGGAGAGCGTGTTGCTCAGACGGTCCAGAGTCAGGTAGCCGAGACCCACCTCCGTGAGGTACTGCAGGCGGTTGTGAATCTCGGTGAGCAGACGCTGCGCGATGCGGGCGTCGGTGGGGCTAAGTTGCAGATTATCAAACCATTGTTGCAACTTCACCACCGGCATCTTCACCAAATCGGCGATGGTGGCGCCACCCACGCGCACATTGAGCGCGTCGGCGCGCAGGCGCGAGCCGTGGCATACGGGACAGGTGGTCTTGCTGCGGTAGCGCGAGAGCATCACGCGGTACTGAATCTTGTGCTGCTGCGTCTCCATCCACTTGAAGAAGCCGTAGATGCCCGGCCACTGGCCGAAGCCGTCCCACAGCTGATGCTTTTGCTCCTCAGTAAGCTGATAATAAGGCCGGTGGATGGGGAACTGGACCATCATCGACAGGCCGATGAACAGCCGCTTCCACTCGCTCATCGTCGGGCCGCGCCAAGCCGCCACCGCATCTTGGTAGATGCTCAACTCCTGATGCGGCACCACCAAATCCTCGTCGATGCCGAGCGCCGTGCCGAAACCTTCGCAGTTGGGGCACGCGCCGTAGGGGTTGTTGAAGTTGAACATTTGGTCGCTCGGCTCCACGAACTCCATGCCGTCGGCCTCGAAGCGGTGGGAGAAGTCCAACCGGCGCGGCGTCGGGCCGTCGTAAACCAACAACGCGCAACGGCCGTTGCCTTCGAAGAAGGCTGTCTCGACGCTCTCCGACAGGCGCGAAAGCTCGTCGCCCTCGGCCACGGCCAAGCGGTCGATGAGCAAGTCCACGGTCGTGGCCTTGGCTAAGGCGCTGTCAGTCAAGGCTTCATCGATGTCAACGTACGCGCCGTCGACCACCACGCGCGTGTAGCCTTCCTTCGACAAAATTTCCAACTGCTGGGCCATCGTGCGGCCTTCGGGCAGCGCAATCGGCGCCACCACGGCCACGCGCGTGCCCACGCCGCAGGCCAAGGCCGCAGCGGTCACGTCGTCGACCGTGTGCTTCGACACCTCCGTGCCGCTCACCGGCGAGTAGGTGCGACCCACGCGGCCGAACAGCAGTCGCAAGTAGTCGTAAATCTCCGTCGACGTGCCCACGGTCGAGCGCGGATTGCGCGTCGACACCTTCTGCTCGATGGCCACCGCCGGCGGCAAGCCCTTGATATAGTCACACTCCGGCTTGCTCATCTTGCCCAAGAACTGCCGCGCGTAGGCCGACAGGCTCTCCACATAGCGCCGCCGACCCTCGGCATACAGCGTGTCGAACGCCAACGACGACTTGCCCGAGCCGCTCAGACCCGTGACCACGATAAACTTGCCGCGCGGTAGCTGCAAATCAATCCCCTTGAGATTGTTGACGCGCGCGCCCTTGATGACTATACAATTCTGTGCCATAATTTCTAAACCAAATTACAAAGTTACAAACTTTCCGCCACCCGTGCAACCCCTCCCACCACTTTTTTAGGCGG
>JBJEKG010000143.1:5654-14454 GCA_051878535.1 Muribaculaceae bacterium | reverse complement strand
AACCGCGCCGCGGTTTGAAGTTAGACTTCGCTAAAGCTCAGAGCCGAGACAAAAAGGTGGGTGCGAGGTGTGGGATGGAGGGAGTGCAAGATTTTTTAGGGAAAAGGGGGTGTAATTGCGGAAGATTTCGTAACTTTGCAGAAACTTAGCGATTTTGACAATAATGGACAATACTTTTGAAATGGTGGCCAAGACCTTCCAAGGACTTGAAGACGTTTTGGCTGAAGAACTTCGCGCTTTGGGCGCCGAGAATGTGGTGCCGGGTCGGCGCATGGTGTCGTTTACCGGCGACAAAGCCTTGCTTTACCGTGCTAACTTGCAGTGCCGCACGGCTTTGCGCATCCTCAAACCCTTCTACAAATTCCGTGCGCGCAACACCGACGAGCTCTATGCCCACGTCAAGGAGTACGACTGGAGCACATTGTTGGATGTCGACGGCTCGTTTGCCATCGACACTGTGGCCAACAGCGAGGAGTTCACCCATTCCCACTTTGTGACTTACCGCGTGAAAGATGCCATTGTGGACTGGTTTAAGGATCGCCACGGCGAAGACTTCCGCCCGAAAGTGCGCCTGCAGGATGCAGACATGATGCTCAACGTGCACATCGCCGGCGACCAAGTCACCATCTCATTAGATTCCTCCGGCGAATCGCTCCACAAGCGCGGGTATCGCGTGGCGCAAACCGAAGCACCCATCAACGAGGTATTAGCCGCCGGCATCATCCTGCGCAGCGGTTGGCGCGGCGAATCGCCGCTGGTCGACCCCATGTGCGGCTCCGGCACCTTCCTCATCGAGGCCGCGCTGATTGCCGCCAACATCGCCCCGGGTATCTTCCGCAGCAGTTTCGCCTTTGAGCACTGGAAAGACTTCGACAAAGACCTCTTCCAAGAAATCTACAACGACGACAGCGGCGAACGCACTCCCCAATTCAAAATCTACGGCTGCGACATCGCCAAACAAGCCATCGAAATCGCTACGCAAAACATCAAGGCGGCCGGTGTGGCCAAGTACATCGAGTTAGAGCGCCGCGGCATCGCCGACTGGACCGAGGCGCCGCAACCGGCCGGCGTGGTCATCACCAATCCGCCCTACGGCGAACGCATCTCCGCGCCCGACCTCGATGCGCTCTACGCCACCATAGGTTCGCAGCTCAAGCACGTATTCACCGGCTACCATGCATGGATTATCGGCTATCGCGATGAGCACTTCGCCAAAATCGGCCTCGCGCCCTCGCAGAAGATAGCCGTGCTCAACGGTGCGCTGGAATGTTCGCTACGCGAATACGAACTCTTCTCGGGCGACCGTCGCTCGTTCGTGCGCGCCGGCGGCAAAATCGGTCGCGGCAGCGACCGCCCCGAGCGCAAGGAGCGCTCCGAGCGCCGCGACCGTCGTGGTGCGAAAGGCAAAGGCGCAGCCGACCGCCGCGTGGAGCGTCCCACCGTGGAAGAGAGCGAAAACCCGCTGGCAAAGCGTCGCAATCCCGATGCGCTCAAGTCAATTAAGGGTCGCACTCCGCAACTCGCGCCGCAAGAAGGTCCCATGATGCGCTCGCGCGGCTGGCGTCGCAAACCCTCCTCCGATAATACTCCCAAAGAATAACCTAATCCCCTCAAAACCAACATACTAATGAGTTCACTTCGCATACTTTTGCTTGGTTCGGGCGGCCGCGAATCGGCCCTCGCCCGCAAGATTTCGCAATCGCCGCGCTGCGCCGCCCTGTGGATAGCCCCGGGCAATGCCGGCACCGACGCTTACGGCACCACCGTGCCCGCGCTCAGCCCCATGAAATTCGATGCCGTGGAGGCCTTCGTGGCTGAAAATGCCATCGACATGATTGTGGTGGGCAACGAAGACCCGCTGGTGGCCGGTATCTACGACTACTTCGCCGAAAAAGGTGTGATGGTGGTCGGTCCATCGCGCGATGCCGCCGCTTTGGAAGGCAGCAAGGACTTCGCCAAGGCGTTCATGCAGCGCCACGGCATCCCCACTGCCGCTTACCAAACTTTCACCGCCGATACCTACGCCCAAGCGTGCGATTTCCTCAAGACCCTGCAAGCGCCATACGTGCTCAAAGCCGACGGCCTCGCTGCCGGCAAGGGCGTGCTGATTTTGCCCGACTATGACGAGGCTTGCGCCGCGTTGCGCACTATGCTCGACGGCCAATTCGGCGCCTCCTCGGCCAAGGTGGTCATCGAAGAGTTTCTCAGCGGTATTGAGTGCTCGGTGTTCGTGCTCACCGACGGCAACGGCGGCTACCGCATCCTGCCCGTGGCCAAGGATTACAAGCGTGTGGGCGAAGGCGACACCGGCTTGAACACCGGCGGCATGGGAGCAGTGAGCCCCGTGCCCTTTGCCGACGAAGCCTTTATGCAAAAGGTTGAACAGCAAATCATTATCCCCACCATCGAAGGTCTCAAAGCCGAAAATTTGGTGTACCGTGGCTTCATCTTCTTGGGCCTGATTAACTGCGGTGGCCAACCCAAGGTGATTGAATACAACGTGCGTATGGGCGACCCCGAAACCGAGGTGGTAATGCCCCGTTTGGCCTCCGACTTGGTCGACCTGCTCGAAGGCTGCGCCCGGGGCGACCTCGCCGACCTGCCTGCCAAGCACGATGAGCGCGCTGCCGCCACCGTTATCGCCACCTCCGGCGGTTACCCCGGCTCATACGCCAAAGGCTTGCCCATCACCGGCAACCTCGCGCCTGAGCGCAGCATCGTGTTCCACGCCGGCACCGCTCGCAATGCCGAGGGCCAAGTGGTCACCTCCGGCGGCCGCGTGTTGGCCGTGACTTCTTACGGCCGTGACCTCGCTGAGGCCCTCGCCACCAGCTATGCCTCGTTGGCCGACATTCACTTCGACAAAATGTACTTCCGCCGCGACATCGGCCGCGACGTGATGAAATAATCTCCGCGCCATGCGCCATCAGCAGCTCAGCCAGATGATGCACAAGCGCCCCGCCGCCACCTTGATGGTGATAGCGGCGGCGTTGGCTATGTTGGTGGCGCACATTTTGGCCGACGAGGTGGCTGCGCCCGAGGCTGCCCGCGCGGCGTTGGCCTTCGCCGGGCATCTCACCGGCACGGCCGCTATTATAATAAATGTGGTGCTGATGCTCGGGCTGATTGCGCTGATGGTGCTGCTCAACCGCCGGCACAACATCCTGCGGGCGGTGACCTACCTCGACGTGGGGTTGGTGGCGCTGATGCAGGCGGCCGTGCCGGTGGCGTTGGACGGCCTCAACGGCGGCCTGTTGGTGGCCACGGTCGTTCTGCTGTGCATGCATCGCATGTTTGAGGCCTACGCCGACGGCCACGACCTCCGCGGCGTGTTCCTCAGCTTTCTGCTGCTGTCGGCCGGCGCCTCGGTGGAGTACGCCTTCGTGCTGTTTATCCCGGCGCTGTGGCTGATGTTGGCGCAGATGCGCATCTTCACCGTGCGAGCCGTGTTAGCCTCGGTGATGGGCGTCGTCACCCCTTGGATTCTGCTGTTTGGCTTCGGCATAGTCAGCCCCGATGACATTGTGTGGCCGCATATCCGCAGCATCTTCAGCGTTAGCCAGTGGCTCGAACGGCCGGTGTTGATAACCGCTGCAGCCGGCTTCACGGCACTGTTGCTCATCGGTTCGGTGATGCTTAACGTGCTGAAAACCATCGCCTACAACGCGCGCGCCCGCGCGTTCAACGGCGCGCTCAACCTCATCTCGGCCTTCGCCATCTTGGCCATGGTCATCGACTTCGGCAACCTCGGCGCGTACCTGCCGCTACTCAACGTGTGCGCCGCTTACCAGCTTACTCACTACTTCGTCAACTACCGCTACGAGCGCCAGTACCTCGCTGTGTTGGCCATCGCCGTCATCTATATCCTCTCTTTCTTATGGCAGATAATACTTTGATACCCAAGGTGTTAGTGGAAGCTAACATTCCGTATATCGACCGCCTGACGCAGGTGGCCGAGGTGGTGCGCCTCGCTCCGGAGGAGCTCACCCCGGCGGCCGTGCGCAACGCCGACGCCATTGTGGTGCGCACGCGCACCCGCTGCAATGCCGCCCTGCTCGAAGGCTCGCGAGTGAAGTTTGTGGGTACGGCCACTATCGGCACTGACCACATCGACCTCGACTGGTGTCGCTCGACGGGCATCACCGTGGCCAACGCGCCCGGCTGCAACGCCCGCGCCGTGGCCGAGTACGTGTTCGGCTCCATCGCTCACCTGCTACCGGCTCCGCTGAGCCAATACACCATTGCGGTGGTGGGCGTGGGGCATGTGGGAAGCATCGTTGAACGCTGGGCTAAGTCGTTGGGAATGAAAGTTATAGCTGTTGACCCGCCGCGGCAACGCGCTGAAGGCGGTGCACAGTGGCACAGCTTGGCCGACGCTGCCGCCGAGGCCGACATCATCACCTTCCATACCCCGCTCACTCGCACCGGCGAGGATGCTACTTTTCATCTCGCCTCGGCCGAATTCTTTGCTTTCTTGCAACGTAAACCGCTGATAATCAACGCTGCACGCGGCCCGGTGGCCGATACCGCAGCATGGCTCGACGCCCTGCGCTCGGGTCGCTGCAGCGCCGCCGTGGTCGACTGTTGGGAGGGCGAACCTGCCATCAACCGCGAGCTGTTGGCCGCCGCGGCCGTGGCCACTCCCCATATTGCGGGCTACTCGCGCTTGGGCAAGATGCGCGCTTCGCAAATGGTGACCGACGCGCTCACCGTCTGTTTCGGCCTGCCGCCGGTGGAGCTGTTCGACGAGCCGTTGCCCCCCACGCCGCCGGCCATCACCGAGGCCGAAGCGATTGCCGCTTACGACCCGCGGCCCGACACCGCCGCCCTGCGCTCCGCCCCCGACCTCTTCGAAGCACTCCGTAATCACTACCACCTACGATAACCTTGATACCTACCCTATGACTTCACAAAGTAAAAACCGCGCCGGGATTACGGTGTTCATCCACGTGATTTTCATCGTGTTGATGTTCTTTTTGCCTGAGCTGCTGCACCATTATAATTCAATAAGCAAGTTATGGCATCTGTCGTGTTGGAGTTTCGCTCGCTCGGCCGTTCTAATTTTTGTATTCTACAGTAATTATCTGATAATCATCCCTCAACTGCTGCTGAAGCGGCGGCGGTGGGTGGCGTTCGTATTGTTCAACTTGGCCGTGTGCTTGGTGGCGGCCTTGCTGATGCGTTACTT
Source organism: Muribaculaceae bacterium (assembly GCA_051878535.1). Classification (GTDB taxonomy): domain Bacteria; phylum Bacteroidota; class Bacteroidia; order Bacteroidales; family Muribaculaceae; genus CAG-873. The sequence continues at coordinate 9,266 of JBJEKG010000143.1, read as the reverse complement.
TGGCCACATTGAGCATATATCGCGCGTTGCAACCATAGCTGATGAGATGTCGCGTCCTCCGTTGGCGTTGCCGGCAGTGGATTTGGCATCGTTCATCCTGCGCGACTTCATTCTGCAAATAATGGTGACGGCGTTGGCTGTGGCCATGCGGCTGTCGAGCAAATGGTACGACCTGGAGCAGAAGCACCAGCAGGCGTTGGTGGCTTCGCGCGAAACGGAGCTTGCCGGCCTGCGCCAGCAGCTCAATCCCCACTTCCTTTTCAACACCCTCAACAGCATCTACGCGCTGATTGAAATCTCGCCGGAGGCCGCGCAACGCGCCGTCCACAACCTTTCGCACATGCTCCGATATATGGTCTACGAGAACCCCGAGCAGGTGGAACTGGAGCGCGAAATCGACTTCATCGCCACCTTCGTGGAAATCATGCGACTGCGTATGCCCGACCGCCCCATCAACTTCACCGTCGACAACCAAGCCCCCGGCGCCACCATCGTTCCGTTAGTCTTCCTCGCACAGGTTGAGAACGCTTTCAAGCATGGCAACACTGCCAACCACAGTGAGTCGATCGACATCACCATCCGTGCTAACGAGGAGTGCATTGAGTGCCTCACTGTCAACGGCATCGACCGCAAAGCCCATCGCGACAGCGGCCACGGCGTGGGTCTATCCAACCTTCGCCGACGCCTCGAAATCATCTACGGCGACGCGGCCGCACTCCACACCGACACGATTAACAATCAGTATATCACACACTTAATAATAAACCGATCATGAAAACGCTTAGATGTATTGTGGCCGACGACGAGCCGTTGGCAGTGGAACTACTTCGCAGCTATGTGCAGCGCGACGAGCGCCTCGAGTTGGTGGGCGCGTTCACTGATGCTCGCGCGGCATTGGCCACCTTGCAGCAGGGCGGGGTCGACCTTGCCATCTTAGACATCCAAATGCCGCTGCTGTCGGGCATCGAAATCGCTCGCGCCGCCGATGAGATGGGCGTGCGGGTGATGTTCGTTACCGCCTACCGCGAGTACGCCCTCGACGGCTTCCGCGTCCACGCCGCCGACTACCTGCTTAAACCGGTGAGCCGCAACGAGTTTGCCGAGGCTATCGACCGTATTTGCAGCCGCCAAAGTGCGCCGGTGCAGTACCTGACCGTGCGCAGCGACTACCGTCAGGTGCGCTTGCCGTTCAACGAAATCCTGTACGTGGAGGGGCTCAAAGACTATGTGAAAATCTACGTGACGGGCCGCGAGCGGCCGGTCATCACCCAGATGAGCCTCAAGGCGGTGGAGCAAGCCTTGCCTGCCGACGAGTTCGTGCGCATCCACCGCTCGTTTGTGGTGGCCAAGTCGCGGGTGACCGCCTACGACCGCAGCAGCGTTACCGTGGCCGGCACCGCCCTCCCTATCGGCGACACCTACCGCCAGCGCGTCAGCCTGTAACCCCCCGGCTCTTTCATTTAACCCAACTTTGGCAGGTTAAACGAAAAAACGAAGTAACGAATCAACGAAAAATTAAAATTACGTTCTACGTTTACGTCTTACGTTAAAACATTCGTTATTTCGCTTGACCCATTACAGCCAAGCATAGTAGTTACTGCTCTTTTATGGATTGCTAAAAACGGCGAGGAGGTATACAAGTGCCTGCTAAGTTCATGGGAAGTGGTATTTTTCTCCAATAAGTTGGTCCGGCATTTGAGACTATATTCGACAAAATTGCGAGAATTGCATTTTTGTCGAAGAAAACATGGTTTTTGGGTGTATTTCTTCGACAAAATTGCGAGAATTGCATTTTTGTCGAAGAATTTGTCGCAAAATTAGCAAATAATTTCGAAAGGCGCAAGCATTCCAGCTGTTTTTTGAGCGATTTTTTTGCGGAGAGGGGTCGGTGTGTGCACCTTGCGAGGTGCAAATTGGCGATAGGTCCTCTAAAAGTGGGTTGAAAATCAACTTTTAGAGGACTTATCGCTTGTCGTTCCAATTTTTTTTGCTACTTTTGCATCATGAAAACAGCTAATATCATAGGACGCAAACCGGAGCTTCGCAAACTCCAACAGTGTTACGATTCAAATCGGGCACAACTCGTGATTGTGTATGGCCGCCGCCGCGTGGGCAAGACATTCCTCATTCAAGAAGCCTTTCGCGACGAGTTTGCCTTGCGCCTTACCGGCGCTTACGACCAGCCGCGCAAAGTGCAGATAGCCAACGTGGTGGCTGAGCTTCGCCGCGTTTATAAGACCGACTTTTCTACCCCGAGCACGTGGACGGAGACTTTTGCCCTGCTCCGCTCATTTATTGAAAGCCGACCGAGCGACCGGCGGCAGGTGGTTTTCATCGACGAAATCCCGTGGCTGGACACGCCTCGTTCGGGTTTCTTGCCGGCTTTCGAATATTTTTGGAACAGCTGGGGTGCACAGCAGTCGAACCTAATGCTGATTGCATGCGGTTCGGCCACTGCTTGGATGACGCAGAAATTTGCCGACAATCCGGGCGGGTTGTTCAACCGGCATGCCATTAGGCTTTATCTGCGACCGTTCACTTTGGCCGAGACCGAGGAATATCTTCAAGCGCAAGGCATAAATTGGAGCCGCTACGATGTGGCGGAATGTTATATGACCCTTGGCGGTATTCCCTTTTACCTCAGTCAGTTAGATAGCTCGTTGTCATACTCTGCCAATATTGATGAGCTGCTTTTTCGCCGCAAGGGCGGCCTTTGGGACGAGTTCAAACATCTTTACAGTACGCTCTTTCGCAACAGCGACAACTATCTTGCCGTGGTGGAGGCTCTCGCCAAAAAGAAAGCGGGGCTGACGCGCTCGGAGATTTGTTCCGCCACCAAGCTCGCTAACAATGGCGACCTCACCATCATTCTGCAGAACCTCATCGATTCCGACTTTGTAAACTCATACTTTTACTTCGGCAAGAAAAGTAAAGATATATTATACCAGCTCTGTGACAACTACACTCTCTTCTATTACCAATTTGTTAAGGACCACTATGGTCGCGATGAGCGCTTTTGGTCGCACTCGCTCGACAGCCCTGCGCGGCGCACGTGGGCCGGCTACGCTTTCGAGATGCTTTGCCGCCATCACATCCACCAAATCAAGCGCAAGTTGAGCATCCTCGGGGTGCTGTCGGAAGAGTCGGTGTGGTACTCGAAGGCCTCTGAGCCGGAGGCGCGCGGTGCGCAAATCGACATCGTGATCGACCGTCGCGACCGCGTTATCAACCTTTGCGAAGCCAAGTTTTCCATCAATCAATTCAGCATCAGCAAGGACTACGAGATGGAACTGCGCAACAAGATCGACACTTTCCGGCGCGAGACCGGCACCACCAAGGCACTGCACCTCACAATGATAACCACTTACGGCCTCAAGCAGAATGCGCACAGCTCGTTTGTGCAATCGCAGGTCACCCTCGACGACCTCTTCGCTCCATACGAGCCGTAGGCGGTGGTTGTGCACCTTGCAGGGTGCAAATTGGCGATAGGTCCTCTAAAAGTGGGTTGAAAAACCACTTTTAGAGGAGTTATCGCTTGTAGTGTGAAATATAGCGTGCAAGTCGGGCCATCAACCTTGCCGCTAATTTCACGCAGATTTAGAAACTGTGTGA
>JBJEKG010000143.1:0-5554 GCA_051878535.1 Muribaculaceae bacterium | reverse complement strand
CAAGTCGGGCCATCAACCTTGCCGCTAATTTCACGCAGATTTAGAAACTGTGTGAAAAGTCTGGACAGCGTGCAAAGGGTTCACAGGAGGACAGGAGATTTAGCAGGAGGACAGGAGCTAATACATTGATAATCAGGTGTTAACAAGTAGAGCCGAGGCTTGCCTCGGCATACCCGGATGGTCCTGCCGCAGGTCAAAAAATAGATTCTCTACTTTTGACACAGTTCCTCCAAATCATAGGCCTGCGGTCGCTCGGTAATTGGAACCGCTCCGCGGTACATGGTTGATATAGAGCGTTTTATCCCCACATAGGCTTCGCCAATGTGGGGTTGTGGGGTATATGCAACAGCTTCGCTGTTGATGCGAGCATCCATATTAACATTTTTAATAACCGGATTTTTACATTGATCCGGAGTTATCGCAATGGGTTTGATGGGTGGGTGGGGGATTACCAACGGCCGCCGGCGCCGCCGCCGAAGGTGCCACCGCCGCCGAAGCCGCCGCCGAATGAGCCTCCGCTGAAGCTGCTGCCGCGTCGGCCGCCCATGGCGCTGCCGAGGGCCATGCCGGCGAGCATGGCGGCGCCGCTGCCGTCGCCGCCGGTGGGGTCGATGTCGTAGGGTATTTCGAAGGTGCCGTGGCAGTGTTTGCATTGGTACACTTTCATGCCGCGGCCTTTTTGGGTGGCGGTGGGTTTTTGAACGACGCGGGCTTTGACTAAGGAGGCGGTGCGGGCGTGGCAGAGTTGGCACTCTATGTGTTTGGTGTCGTGGTGGTTAGTGTAAGGGAGGATGTCGGTTTCTTGGCACTGGGTGCAGAGCCACACGTCGTAGTCGACCGAGCCGAGTTGCTCTTCGAGATCTTGGGCGGGGGTGAGGAATGCGTTGTCGCTGACTTCGTCGAGGCGGGTCATTCGGGCGTGGCAGTTGGGGCAGAAGCGGGGGTGGTTGCGCCAGTGGTTGAGCAGAAGCAGCAGGGGGATGGTGGCCACCGAGGGGATGCCGATGCCTAAGAAGGTGAATATGAGCATGGGGTCGCGCCAGGTGATGAGGCTGTTGTATTTTTGGTTCTCGCTTTTGCCGCGGAGGGTGGCGAGTTGCACCAGCAAGAGCATGAGCATGAACACGGCCAGCAGGCAGCTGAGGCCGAGGTAGATTTGGAATCCGTTGATGTCGTCGTCGGAGTCGGCATCGGCTTCGGAGGAGAGGATGGCGTCGGCGTTGTCGGGGTCGGAGAGGATTTGGCCGATGGCGGTGACGGATTGGAGGATGGCCGGACCGGTTTGGCCTTGGCTCATGTTGGGTGCGATGATGTGGCGGAAGATGCGCGAGCAGAGGGCGTCGGTGAGTACGCCTTCGGTGCCTTTGCCGGTGCGGATTACGGCTTCGTGGCGGTCCATGACGATGAGGATGAGCAGGCCGTTTTCCTTATCCGACTTGCCGAGGCCCCATTCTTCGAAGATGGCGGTGGCGAAGTCGTTGTAGTCGGCGTATTGGTGGTCGTAGTCGCCGACCACCACGGCCATAGCTTCGGCGGAGGTGGTTTGGCGGAGGGTTTTGAGGGCGGCGTTGATTGAATCGCGGTAGATGGGCGGCACCAAGTTGTCGGGGTCGGCGATGAATTGTTCACGGTCGGCGCGATGGACGTTGGGCAGTGTCTTGGCGGTGTAGGTGCCGGCCAAGGCGGTGAGCGCTAAGCAGATAGCGCACAGTATGGAGGCGAAGCGTTTCATTGTTGGGGGTCGGAGGAGTCGGTTGATTGCGGCTGTTCCTGCGGCTCGTCGTCATCGGGGATGCGTGCATCGGCGGCTTCGGAGGGGTGCTTGAGGTAGTACTGGCGAATGAGCTCGGCGATGTTGAAGTAGTAGCCTTCGGGTGTGGAGTCGGATTTGCGGTTGACGAGGATGTAGTCGCAGTATGGCGGGGTGAATTGCTGGTCCTTGGCGGTGATGCCGCTGAGGTTGAGGAAGTCGTATTCGTCTTGGGGGTATACCACCACCCAGGCGGTTTCGGGGGTGAGGCCGTTGCCGGAGGATGCGATTACCAGCAGCAGGTGGTTGAGCTTGTACTGCCAGATGCGGGCCAATTCCTTCTTGCCGTTTTGCTCGTAGACGTAGATGAGGTTGGTGAGCTGGCGGAGGTTGGTAGGAATGTCCAGAAGGCAGAGCTCGGCGTGCCGGAGGATGCGTCGTCGTTCGGCGATGCTCCATTCTTTCTTGTTGAAGAGCGAGAGGAGCTCGGTGTGGGTGGCGGCGTCGGTTTGCTCGCGGTAGGGGTCGTAGTCTTCTTGGAAGAAGGCGCCGTAGTAGAAGTATTGGAACTCCACGTCGGTCATGACCGTGTCGTTGATGGTGAACTTGTGGAGCAGGGTGGGGTAGTAGTAGGGCGAAGTTTCGTCGGTGGTGGCGATGCGGATGGCTTCGAGGTCGGGTGCGCCCAATGAGGAGCGGACGGCCGCGGCGGGGAGGACGGCGGCGAAAACGGCTAAGAGGATGTATATTAAGCGATTAGTCATCGGGATGATATAATTTGAGCGAGGATAAGCATTATGATGGTGAAGTTGACAATCGGGCAAAGGCCCACGGTGGCGAGCAGCAGCGGCGACAGGCGCGAGCGGAAAGCTTTGCCGGCGGGAGTGCGTTTCCAAGCCATAGCGGCCAGCACGGCAGCCACGGCGGCGGCCACGATGATGGCGGCACGCGAGCCGAGTGCCAAGCCTACGACGGCTCCGGCCAAGGCGCCACCGGTGGCGTAGCGTTCCAACTGGCGGGGCGGAATGGCCACGGCAAAGTGTTGAGCCACAGCGGCTATGAGGGCGGCGGCGCCCCAGAACCACAGTTCGGCGGACGCCATTGTGGCCATTCCGCTGAGGTGGGCTACAACCATAGCGACGTAGGCCACCAACACGGCCACGGAGCCGCGGACGAAGGCCAAAACGATGGCTCCACCGGCGAGGATGGCGGCCACCATCAGCAGTAATATGGACACTGAAACACTCATTTTTGCACGATTTCCACAAAGGTAGCAAAAAAATAGCAAATTGGCGCGGTTGGGTGCCAATTTTTATAAATTTTTAGTTTTTGAGAGGTGAGAAGCTTGACTTCGCTGAAGAGACCCCGAGGCAAGCCTCGAGGCTACGGAGCCGAGACAAAAAAGCCGGTGGCGCGGTGGTGAATTGGGCTAATAGGGCTAATTGGCCTAATAGGGCTAATTGGCCTAATAGGGCTAATTTGGGCTCAGGAGCAAGAGGAGGGCGTGGGCGAACATTAGGAGGGAGGTGGCGGCGAGCAGGGGGGTAAGGCGGGCGCCTTGGAGGTGGGCCATACGGAGGGCGATGGCCACGGAGGCGGCGGCTACGGCGGCGGGGATGGCTGTGCAGTAGGGGTTGATGGCGAGCCAGGTGGGGAGCATCAGGGCCATGGCGGCGAGGCCGTTGGCGGCGTAGAGCAGGCGCATGGCGGGGCGGCCGAAGCGCACGGCTAAGGTGAGTTTGTTGACGGCTCGGTCGTCGTCAACGTCGCGGTAGTTGTTGACAATCAATACGTTAGCGCCCATCAGACCGACGGCCACGGCGGCGCGCCACACTTCGGCGGGGCAGCTACCGGCGGAGATGTAGTAGGTGAGGCCGACGGGCACGAGGCCGAAGAACAGAATGACGGCGACTTCGCCGAGGCCGTGGGTCGACAGCGGATAGGGGCCGGCGCTGTAGGCGAACACGCCGAGGGCCACGGCCACGCCCACGGGCACGAGCCACCAGCCGGCGTAGGCCATCACCGTCAGGCCGATGGCGCAGGCGGCGGCGAGGGTGAGTAGGGTGGCGGCGAGCATGGCGCGGGGGGTGAGGTCGCCTTCGGTGACGCCGCGACGCGGACCTTCGCGGCCGGCGCGGTCGCGGCCGGCGCGGTAGTCGAAGTATTCGTTGGCAAAGTTGGAGGCGATTTGGGCCAGCAGAGCGAAGATGAGGCAGAGAATGGCCGGGGTGAGGTGGAGGTTGTGGTGACGGAGGTTGAGGGCGATGGCGGTGAGGACGCCGGCGGCCGACACGGGGAGTGTGCGCAGGCGCATTGCTTCGATCCAGGCGCGTAATATCTTCATTTCTTGGGTTTTATGGGTTCGGTGTGGATGCTCACCAAGGCGTTGGCACCGAAGGCGTCTTTGAGACGGTGCTCAAGTTCGGTGGCGAGGGAGTGGGCATGGTTGAGGGTGGTGTTGCCGTCGATGCGGATGTGCATGTCGATGGCCACGCGGTTGCCGATATGGCGGGTGCGCAGGTGGTGGGGTTCGCACACGTCGGGCAGGGATGCCACGATGGCGAGGATGCGTTGCTCATCTTCGGCGGGGAGGGCTTTTTCGAGGAGCTCGTTGAGCGAAGTGCGCATCAGTCGCCAGCCCACGCGCATGATGAATACCGACACGATGATGGCGGCGATGGGGTCGAGCACGCGCCATTGGTGGCCCAGGAAGATGGCGCCGGCGATGCCGACAAGGGTGCCGATGGATGAGAAGGCATCGGAGCGGTGGTGCCAGGCATTGGCCACCATGGCGGGGGAGTTGAGGTTGCGTCCGGCGCGGACAGTGTATTGATACACAAGCTCTTTGACGGCGATGGATATGACGGCGGCCCACAGGGCGAGCATCGATGGTTCGGGGAGGACTTCGCCGCGGAAGTGAGCCACGGTGTCGAGGGTGCCTTGGACCATGACGTTGACGCCTACGCCGATGAGCACCAAGGCGATGACGCAGGTGCCGAGGGTTTCGTACTTGCCGTAGCCGTAGGTGAAGAACTTGTCGGCCGGGCGCGAGGAAATCTTGACGAAAGCGAGGACGACGATGTCGGTGATGAGGTCGGAGAGCGAGTGGATGGCATCGGCAATCATGGCGGAGCTGTGGCCGAGCCAGCCGGCGATGAATTTGAGCAGAGTGAGCAGCAAATTGGCCAAGCTACCAATCAAAGTAATGCGGTAAATACTTTTTTCGCGAGCGTCCATAGTTGAAAGATTGAAAACGGATGGCAAAGTTACGAAGAAAAACTGGAAAAAGCAAGAGGAACATGGGCTACCGGGCGAGCAAGAGCTCGAAGCAGGTGCAAAAAGGCTTCGCGCGGAAGGTTTGCGGCTTGGTGGGTGAATTGGGCTAATGAGGCTAATTGGGCTAATTTGGGTGGTGACGAGAAACCCTCGGCTGCTCACGCGGCCGAGGGTTGACGGATGCTGTTGGTTATGTTTTATCTTACTATGAATTTTTCGGATTTGGTGGCGGTGCGGCGGATGTATACGCCGGGGGCGAGTTCGCCGTGCATTTCAATGCCTTGGAGGTTGAAGATGCGGGTGGGTTCGTCGGAGGCGGGAGCGACTTCGATGTCGTCATCGCCGGAAACGCCGTTGTTGTGGATTACCATAAGGCGGTAGTTGGTGGTGGTTACGGCTGCCGGGTATTCGATGGAGTAAACGTAGTAGCCTTTTGCTTTGTGGTAAACGTGGAGGTTGCCGGCAGCGTCGAAGCGCATGTGTTCCCATGCAGTGCCCTGGCAGGCGATTTCGCCAAGTTTAGTGAGC
>JBJEKG010000142.1:0-2836 GCA_051878535.1 Muribaculaceae bacterium | reverse complement strand
GTGTTCAGATTCAGGACTTTTGACACGCGTTCTTATTAACACTTTTAACAACCGGTTTTTTACATTGATCCCTTTATAAGTGGAGGCGGAAGAGGGTGGCGGCGTTGGCGGTGGTGGCGTCGGCCACCTCGGTGGCGGTGCGGTCTAAGGCTTGGGCTATGTGGGCGCAGGTGTAGGGTAGGTAGGCGCTTTCGTTGCGTCGGCCGCGCTTGGGCATGGGTGCAAGGTAGGGCGAATCGGTTTCGAGCAGGATGCGGTCGAGGCCGATGGCGGGGAGCACTTCGCGCAGTTTGGAGTTCTTGAAGGTGACTATTCCGTTGATGCCGAAGTAGTAGTCGCCGAGGCGGCGAATGGCTTCGACGTCGGCAATTGTGCCGCCGAAGCTGTGGAACACGGCCGGTACCGCGGGGTGGCCGCTGAGCACTTCGAGCGTCTCGGCCAAGCCTTCGCGGCAGTGGATGATTATGGGCAGGTTAAGCTGCTGTGCAAGAGCTACTTGGCGGTCGAAGGCCAGCATCTGCTTGTCGCGGAAGGTGGCATCCCAATACAGGTCGATACCGATTTCGCCTACGGCCGCGTAGCCATGGTCGGGGCTGTTGAAGCGCTCGAGCACGGATTCGAGCGCGGCGTCGCTGTGGTCGTTGACCTCGGTGGGGTGGAAGCCCATAGCCACGGAGATTTCGCCGGGAAATTGTGCGGCGAGCGCTTCCATCGGCTCCACTGTGGTGTGGTCCACGTTGGGGAAGATGAGATGGTGCACGCCGTTGGCCAATGCCCGCTGCACAGCGGCCACTCCTCCGCCGTCTTCGTTGAACTCGGGGAGGTAAAGGTGGGTATGAGTGTCAATCATAATCAACTGTGGCGCAGCGCCATAGTGGCTGCAAGACCGGTGAACCAGATCTTGTAGTTGTCGGGAATGTCGGCCAATGCGATGGCAGCGATGGCGCGGTTGTGGTACTTCTCAATCAGCGCGTTGCAACGGTCGGAGAGCAGCAAGTGGTCGTAGACGCGGCGCACGCGGCTCACCAACGCTCCGCGGGTTTTGGCCACTTCGAAGGCATCGCGAATGCCCTCGGGGTCTTCCTCCGTGGCGGTGATAAACAGCCAGGTTTTCTTGCGGGTGACGATGTCGTTGCCGATGTCTTTGCCTAATTCGTTGGCCTTGCCGTAGACGTCCAACCAGTCATCGCGCAGTTGGAAGGCCAAACCGAGGTTCACACCGTATTCATAAAGTGAGTCGACCACTTCTTTGGAAGCACCGGCCATCAGCGCGCCCATGGCGCAGGATGCGGCCAACAGCACGCCGGTTTTGAGGCGGATGGTGCGCATATATTGCTTGATGGTGATGTTGTCGCGCTTCTCGAAATAGGTGTCGAACTGCTGGCCCTCATATATCTCGATGGAGGTGCGGTTGAACAGCTCTAATACTTGTGGCAAAAGTTCGGCCGGACAGTTGAGCATCAGCCGTTGGTAAGCCATGGTGAGGAGCGTGTCGCCCGAAAGGATGGCTTGCACGTCGCCCCAGCGGTGGAACACTGTGGGGCGGCCGCGGCGCTTCGACGAGCGATCCATCACATCGTCGTGAATGAGTGTGAAGTTGTGGAACATTTCCATCGCCACGGCCTGATTGATGGCCTGCTCCGCTTGTCCGCCGCAGGCTTCGCACGCGGCCAAGGTAAGCATCGGCCGCAGGCGTTTGCCTCCGCCGCTAAGTGTGTAACTGATAGGACGATACAATGTGGACGGTGCTGCCGGATACTCAATGCCGCTCAGACACTCCTCGATCATTCGCAGCCATTCTTTCTGATTAATAACGCTCATAGTTATAATTTAAATTGTTGTGCAAAGATACTAAATTATTCGCCTGAAACCCAATATTTAACACACTTTAACTTATACAATTTTAGATGTGCACACAGCAAAGCAGCTCGACCGGTGGGCCGAGCTGCTGATTGTATGTTGGCGTGGATTATTGTTGGTCGAGCAAGAGGTTGTAGGAATCAAAGTCAACTTTGGCATCGACTTGGTATGTGACTTGGCCACGGAAGTCGCATTTGAAGGAGATGGTGCCACCTTTGCCGGGGGTGAGGTAGATGTTGATGTCGGAGATGGCGTAGGAGGGTTGGGGTGTGCCGCCGATTTCGGGGATGAGCGAGTAGTTGCGCACTACCAGAGAGCCGTCGGGTTCGAATGCCATGGGCATTTCGATGAAGTCGATGTTGAGCGCAGGCATTTTGTCGGCGAAGGCGGCTTTGGTGATGTTGAGGTTAGCTACTTGGGTGGCAGCGTCGAAAGAGAAAGTGTAGCCGGTTTTGGATGTGAAGAAAGATTCGCCGGAGGGGTTGGCTGTGGAAGTCGTGCCGGAGAGGAACATTGGAGCGCGTGAGCCGCATACTTTAAAACGGCCGTCGATGACGAAAGTGAATTCGAGGGCTGGGTCGTATGCGCCAACATAGTCGGAGAATTCGAGGCGGTCGAGCCAGCGCATTTTCAGGTCGGTGATCGACACTTGAGTTTGGGTGGACAATCCGGCTTGGGGCTTGGCCAGGATGATTTCCGACCACTTGTCGGAAGCGATGGTCCACTTCATGTCGCTGAGGGTAAGGTTGGGATAAGCCGAACCGTTGAGCGAGAGGCCGCTGATTACAGCGGTGCCTACGGGGTTAGACCAGTTGAGCTCTAACTTTATAGTAACGGGTGTGCATACTGATTGGTTGCCGTTTTGGAGGTCGGTTACCACGGCGTAGCAACGCAGAAAAGTTTGTTCGGTGATAATATCTTCCGATGGTTCATCGTCGTCATTACATGCAGTGAAGGCCACGGAGCACAGCACAAG
>JBJEKG010000141.1:0-2841 GCA_051878535.1 Muribaculaceae bacterium | reverse complement strand
CCATCACCTTCATCACCGCCGACCAGGTCCGCTTGCTGATGCAGCAGTGCCAACCAGAGGCCATCGCCGACTTGCTCAACGGCTACATCCAAACCATCTTCACCGGAACCATCGCCGGTTACGACTACACCACCCACCGTTACCTCTTGCTCGAACTGCTCCAAATGGGTATCCACGCCCAAATCCTGCGCACTACCGGCGAAAACGCCGCCAACTCGGCCACCGGTTGGCTCTTCATCGCCCGTCCCTCCACCCGCTACATAGCCCGCAACCCGGTCATCGCCGACTTTGTCCGCAGCATGCGGCGTTGAAGAATTCAGAATGCATAATTTAGAATAGCCGTTCGTCGCCCCGCTTTTTGTCACACTCCGACCTCCCATTATGCATTATGCATTATGCATTATGAATTATGGAAATCGGCGAATTTGTTGGCGAAAATGGCGCAAGGTTTGGTGGTGTGGAAAAAAAATCGTAACTTTGCACGTTAATGGCGATTTATGCCTTCATTCTTTCGTAATTATGGAAAATTCAAATCCTCAAATATCGGCCGAAGCTGGCGCTCAACAGCCTGCAGTGAAGCGCACCGTGATGGATGTCGAAGACATCGTGAACATGGTGCCGAAGTTGCGCGGCCACGAAAAGTTGGTGGAGCACGTGATGCACTGGCTGTGCCTCGACAAGGTGAACGATGTGCACTCGCGCGGCTTCGACAACCCCGGCCCGCCGTTTGCGAAGTTCCTGTTGGAGGATTTCAACATAAAACTGCGCATCGACAACGAGCAAGTGCTTGATAATCTGCCCGAAGGCGCATTCGTCACCGTGTCGAACCACCCCTTCGGCGCCCTCGATGGCATCGCTCTTATCCACCTGATTGCCCAGCGCCGCCCGGAGTACAAGGTGATGGTGAATATGGTGCTCAACCACATCACCGCCATGCGCCCCAACTTCATCGCCGTGGACCAAAGCCAGAGCGACGACCCGGCCAAACGCGCCGTGTCGGAGCAAGGTATCCGTCAGTGTATCAAGCAGATACGCAGCGGTCAACCCGTGGGCTTCTTCCCCGCCGGCGCCATGTCGAAGGTCAATTGGAAGTGGCAACTCATCGACCGCGAGTGGCAACCCAACGTGATTCGCCTGATTCAGAAATTCAAAGTGCCCGTGATTCCCATCTTCTTCCACGGAAATAACTCATTCTTGTTCAACCTGTTAGGCATCACCTTCTGGCAGCTGCGCACCGTGCGCCTGCCGTCGGAAGTATGGCGCAAATGCAATAGCACCATGCACATCTCCGTGGGCGATCCAATCTCGGTGGAAGAACAACTCAAGCACCAAGGCTCCGTGGAAGAGTTCGGCGCATGGCTCAAGGCACAAACCTACGCACTGCGTGCAAACAAATAATCGACAATGCAAATAAGTGAACCGACATACAGACCATCGGCAGAGGTGCTGCAAGCCAAGCAGCGCTTCGGCATCGTGGGCAACGCTCCCGCGCTCATCGGCGCGGTGGAGCGCACCCTGCGCGTGGCGCCGATAGATTTGTCGGTGCTTATCACCGGCGAAAGCGGTGCCGGCAAGGAATTCTTCCCGCAGATTATTCACGCCTACAGCGCCCGCAAACACGCCAAATACATCGCCGTGAACTGCGGCGCCATCCCCGAAGGCACCATCGATTCAGAACTGTTCGGCCACGAGAAAGGCTCGTTCACCGGCGCCGTGGCCGCCCGCAAAGGCTACTTCGAGGAGGCCGATGGCGGCACCATCTTCCTCGATGAGGTGGCCGAATTGCCGCTCACCACGCAGGCGCGCCTGCTGCGCGTGCTCGAAAGCGGCGAGTTCCTCAAGGTGGGTTCGTCCACAGTGCAGAAGACCAACATCCGCGTGGTGGCCGCCACCAACGTCGACATGGTGCGTGCCGTCGAAGAAGGCCGCTTCCGCGAGGACCTGTTCTACCGCCTGTCCACGGTGCAAATCACCATCCCGCCCCTGCGCGACCGCGGTGGCGACATCGCCCTGTTGGCGCGCAAATTCGCCACCGACTTTGCCGAGCGCTGGCATCTGCCGGCCGTGACCCTCGGCGACGATGCCCGCATGCTCATGCAGCGCTATCGCTGGCCCGGCAATGTGCGCCAGCTCAAAAACGTCATCGAGCAAGTGGCTCTGTTTGAGGCCGGTAGCACCGTCACCGCCGACCATCTGCGTAGCTATCTACCCGACTATACCACCCAAACGGCCACGGCGCTGGCCACCCGCCCCGTGCACGATTACGAGCAGGAACGCGAGATGTGGCTCAACCTCATCCTGCAGCTGCAAAGCCGCATCGACCGCCTCGAGCAGCAGATGGGCAAGCCCGTGGAGCATCGCCCCGGACTGCTGTCAGCTCCCAAGCGGCTGTCGACCTTCGCCGATTCCGACGAGGGCTTCACCGACTACTCCGAAGCCACCGCGCCCACTGTGTCGGAGCGCCCCACGCCCGCGGTGGATTCGCAGCCTACCACCTTGGAAAGCCGTGAGCGTCAGGCAATTGCAGAAGCGCTTGCTCGCAACGGCGGCCGCCGCAAGGAAAGCGCCGAGGAGCTCAACATTTCACTTGGTACCCTTTACCGCAAAATCAAAGAATATGGCTTGGAATAGGATTTACAGCAGGATGATTGTAGCGGTGGTTGTGGCCGTAATGGCCTTGGCCACAGGCTCTTGCGTGCCGTCGTATAAGTTCAACGGCTCCGCCTTGGACTACACTGTCTATCGCACCATCTCCGTGAGCGAATTTCCCATCCGCGCCGCGTTGGTGTACGCTCCCTTGCAGCAAACCTTTGAAAATGAGCTGCTTGACTACATCAACCG
>JBJEKG010000140.1:0-14672 GCA_051878535.1 Muribaculaceae bacterium | reverse complement strand
CGGCGAGTTGGGCGTGGGCCGTTACCACGAGCACTCGCGCAACCGCCTGCGCGCCTCCGTTGTCAGCGTGGGCTTGCGCGGCAGCAACAGCCTCAACCGCCACAATCTCGACTACGGATTCAGCTTCAACGCCGAGCGCATACACGACCGCACCCGCGAGTGGGAGCTGCGCGATTCCGCCGGTTACTCCCTACCCTACGACCCTGACGCTCTGCGAGTTATCTACAACCTCGATTCGCGCCACGACATCAACTCCACCCGCCTCGCTGCCTACGTGCAGGACACCTACCGCTTAGCCACCGACCTCGGCTACTTCAACTTCAACGGCGGCATCCGCCTGAGCCACTGGAGCTTCAACAAGGAATTCTTGGTCAGCCCGCGATTGAGCGTGGGCTTCGTGCCCGACCGCGCCCAACGCTGGGCGTTCCGCTTCGCCACCGGCATGTACTACCAGTCGCCATTCTACAAAGAATACCGCCGCCAAATCACTGATGCACAGGGGAATACCGTGATTGAGCTCAATTCCGACATCAAGTCGCAACGCAGCTTCCAATTCATCCTCGGCAGCGATTACACCTTCCGCACCATGGGCCGGCCGTTCAAATTCACCGCCGAAGCCTACTACAAACTGCTGTCGAATCTCATCCCCTACGAGGTTGATAATCTGAAGATTACCTACGCCGGCGAGAACCTCACCAAGGGCTTTGCCGCCGGCATCGACTTCAAGCTGTTCGGCCAGTTCGTGCCTGGTAGCGACTCGTGGATTTCATTCTCGCTGATGAAGACGCAGGAGAAGCTCAACGGGGTGAACGTGCCGCGCCCCACCGACCGCCGCTACTCGTTCGCACTATTCTTCACCGACTACTTTCCCAAATTTCCGCGGTTGAAATTCAGCCTGCGCGGCCTGTTCTCTGACGGCCTGCCCACCACCGCACCGCGTGTGAGTCGCGACAAGAGCTACTTCCGCGCGCCGGCTTACAAGCGCGTGGACCTTGGCTTCTCTTACGGCTTGGTGACCGATGCCGACCGCGGCAACACCTCCGGGTTGCTGCGCAACTTCCGCAGCGTGTGGATTGGGTTGGACGTGTTCAACCTCTTCGACATCTCCAACGTCAGCTCCTATTACTGGGTGACCGACGTGAACGAAATACAATACGCCGTGCCTAACTATCTGACGGGACGCCAATTAAACGTCCGCCTCGCCGTAGAATTCTAACCGATGCAGAAACGTCAACACCAACTCGCCCTCGCCGCCGGCATCGCCAAGGCAAACCGCCCGATTGGCCGCCTTGTGGTGCTATCGATGCTTGCCGGAGCGTTCATCGCCCTCGGCGGCGTGCTCTCGCTCATCCTCGGCAGCGGCTTTCCCGCCGCCACAGCCGTCAACCCCTCGTTGGGCCGCCTGCTCAGCGGCTTGGCCTTCCCGGTGGGTCTGTTCATGATAGTGATGACCGGTGCCGACCTGTTCACCGGCAACAATGCCCTGCTCATGCCCGGAGCATTGCGCCGCGACATATCTGCCGGCCGCGTGCTCGCCAACTGGGTCATGGTGTGGGTTGGCAACTTCGCAGGCGCACTCGCGCTCACCTACTTCCTTGTGTATCAAGCCGGTTTGGTCGACAGCGAGCCGTATCGCAGCGCCATCGCCACCATTGCGCAGACCAAGACATCACTCTCCCCCGCGGTGATTTTTCTGCGCGGCATCGGCGCCAACTGGTGCGTGTGCTTGGCCGTGTGGTTCGGTCTCACCGCCGACAACATCGCCCACAAAGCCGTGGCCTGCTGGATTCCCGTGGCCGTGTTCGTCATCTTAGGATTCGAACACTGCATCGCCAATATGTTCTACATTCCCTGCGGCATGATGTGCGGCGCAGCAGTGTCGGTGGCCGACATGGCCTACAACCTGCTGTGGAGCACCTTGGGCAACGTGGTGGGCGGCGCCCTGTTGGTCGGCATCCTCTTCCACTTCCTCTATAAAGAAAAGTAACCACCATGCCACACCACAACGACACCCCCAATCCGCTTTTCGAAGAATACCTGCACCAAGGCGAGCCGGCGCAAGCGCAACGCGCCGCCAATTGGCGCACGGCCATCGGCTTGCAGGCTGTCGACAATCTGCAACCGTCGGAATATCTTCATCAGGTAGCGCAACAGAACATCGAACAGAAGATTTCGCTTGACGAGTCGCGACAGTTGCTCGAAGCTTACTACAAATCGCAGGCGGCGCTGACACCATCGGCCGAGGACCAACGTCAAGCCGACCTTGCTTCGGCCAACATCGCCAAAATCCTGTCGACCAACACGTTCGCCTTCACCACAGCCGGGTTCATCGCCCTGCATAGGCGCATTTTCCACGGTGTGTTCAAGCATGCCGGAGAATTGCGCACCTACGATATCTCCAAGCGCGAATGGGTGCTCGACGGAGCATCGGTGTCGTACCTCAACTGGGAAGATCTACGCGCGGCCATCGACTGGGAAATTGCGCAGGAGAAAGCGTTCCGCTACGGCGGTCTTAGCGACGACGACATGGTGAAGCATTTGGCCACGTTCGTCTCCGGACTGTGGCAAATTCACCCCTTTGGCGAAGGCAACACGCGCGCCACAGCCGTATTCGCCATCCAATATCTCCGTTCGATGGGATTCGACGTTGATAATCAGCCATTTGCCAACAATTCATGGTACTTCCGCAATGCCTTGGTGCGCGCCAACTACCGCAACATCACTCGTGGCGTGGACTACGAGCCGCGATTCTTAGTGCAATTCTTCCGCAACCTGCTGTTAGGTGAGCAAACGCCGCTGCAAAGCCGCGATTTGAAAATCTGACGAACTTTTTTGCCTTGGCTGCTGTTATAACTTACGATAGCTATCGTATTGTTTATGTTAATGTTTAGATATACACTCATCCTTGGCATAGCGGCACTCTGCTGTGCCTGCTCCGATTCACCGCGATTCATTGGCTCGTGGATGACCTCTGCACCCACTCACTATAACGCTCCGATGCCGAAAAACTCCACCGTCAACTTCATTACCGGCATCGATTTCCTTCCCGGCGAAGAGCACACCTCCGGCCCCTTGGTGCTCACCTCGCTAATCGACATTTCGCAACAGCTGCCTGCCGATTCGCTCATCATCGCCGAGCCATACGACGTGAGCGTGGCAGCCTCCACCTCGCTCAACGGCACCTGGACCTTGATGGACGATGACGAAATTGCCATCGCCGTCGACTTCAACACGCTCCAAGTGAACATCGACCACAATGGCGTAACCTTCTCGCAAAACATTCTCACCCGAGCCAACGCCGCCACAGTCGACTCGCTCGCGCAAGTGTCGATCAACTACTGGAAAGGTGAGATAATCCGCGCATGGACATACGAGCTAACACGCATGCAATACCTTGAAGACGTGGAAGTTAGCCCCGACCGAAATATGCTCACCTTCGAAGTAAAAAACACCGGCAACTTCGACATCAAACTCGCCTACCAGCGTGTAATCAACGCCGACTAATCCCCAACAGCAAAGGAATTCGCCCCTCCTACCGACACGGACAGGTAACCGCGGTATCTGAAATCTCACGCAGATTTTGCAGATTATTACGGAGCGAGCCACCACGCAACTGCCCAGGGGTAGAGACTGTAGCCTCGAGGCTTGCATCGGGTCTGCTTATACAATTCGCGCAGTTGCGTGGCCGTATTGTTGTGGTCTGTGGGTGTTTGTGTGGCGGCTTTGTGGGTCGCACGTCCTGTATGCCGAGGCAAGCCTCGGCTCTACCGCAGGGTGGAGGTTAGGGGCAGGGAGCGAGTTGGATGGCTTGGAGGCGGCGGAGGGCTAAGAAGACTTGGTGGATGGGGAGACCCATGACGTTGTAGAAGCTGCCTTCGATGCCGCGGATGGCGGCGGCTCCGATCCATTCTTGGATGCCGTAAGCGCCGGCTTTGTCGAAGGGGCGATAACAGTCGACGTAGTGCTCGATTTCGGCTGTGGAGAGCGGGTCGAAGTGCACGGTGGTGGCTTGCGCGAAGGATTCTTGTGCTGTGGCGGTGGTGATGGTGACTCCGGTGACCACCACGTGCGAGCGGCCGCAGAGCGTGGTGAGCATGTCCACGGCCTCGACGCGGTCGGACGGTTTGCCCAAGATGGCATCGTCGACAAATACCACCGTGTCGGCGGTAATCAGCACGTCGTCGGCGCCCACTCGGTGGCGGTAGGCCGCGGCTTTGAGCTGCGACAGGTACACCGGCACCTGCTCCGCCGGCAACTCGGCCGGGTAGGTCTCGTCGACATCGATGCCGGATGCTATCTCGAATTCCGGCACAATCATTCGCAAAAGTTCGCGTCGGCGCGGCGAGGCCGACGCAAGGATAATATGCTTCATTTCAATCAATTAGAGTTTTAGCCAAAGGCCACTGACTGCGCCGGCCAGCTGCCTTGGGCGCGCATCAGTTCTTCAATCACTTCGCGAGCCACGCCGTAGCCGCCGTTGGCATTGCACACATATTTGGCGGCAGCGATGGCGTCGCGTGCGGCATCGCGCGGCGCAATTCCCAATCCCACGTGGCGCATGGCCACGCAGTCGGGCAAATCATCGCCCACGAAGGCCACTTCGTCGGGACGTAAGTCGTTCTCCGTCATCCACTTATGCAGCACTTCGAGCTTGTCGCCCACGCCGGAGTAGAAGTCGGTGATGCCGATGGTGGCGAAGCGCTCCTTCAAGCCGGGAGCCACAGCACCGGTGATGATAGCCATTTTCAGACCGGCTTTCACCGCTTTGACCATTGCAAACCCGTCTTTTAGGTTGGCCATGCGGCGCGGTGTGCCATCATCGCCTAAGGGAACCACCGTGGGCGAAAGCACGCCGTCCACATCGAAAGCTATGCCTCTAATTCGTTCTATGGGGTAATTTATCTTGCTCATAATCAGTTATTTATCGGTATGATATTCGTTAAGGATTGCATTGGAAATTACACGGTAGATTTCGCTGTCGGCCGCCGGCAGCATGGTTTGATGGGCGGCCACGGTGGCTACATCGCCGCGCCGTGCCGGACCGGTGAGGGCATCGTGCGGCCCTACGGCAAAGGCTTTCGCCACGGTTGCTTTCATCAGCGGCGACACCACCTCCAAAGGGAAACCGGCCTCGGCCAAGGTGCGCTGCGCCACTTGCATCAGGTAAATGGGGAAGTTGGAAGTGAGCACACCGGCCACGTGCAGATGGCCGCGCTGTTGGGAATCGGCTGCGTATACATGCTCGGAAATCAGCGCGGCCACGTGGCGGATAAAAGCCTCAGTGTCAGCGTCGGAGGCTTCCACAAAGAAGGGCACTTGACGCACGTCGACCGGCACGTCCTTGCTGAACGTTTGCAGTGGATAAAGCACGCCCGCGCGCTGATGATGCGCGGTGAGTGCGCTCAGCGGCACGCTGCCGGAGGTGTGCATCACCACCCCGCGCACCAATGGCAACTGCGCGGACACCTCGGCAGTAGCGCGGTCGTTGGTGGCAATTATTACGGCATCGACGTCGGTAGGAATGTCCCCTACCCGCTCGATGGCCGGGAGTGCGTGCTTCGCAGCCAAGTTGCGCACCGACTGCCGCTCGGTCGGAGCTACGGCGACGATGGTGGCGCCTGCATCGATTAGCGCACGCGTTAGATGTGTGGCGACATTGCCGCCACCTATGATTACGATTCGCAGTGGGTTTATTCCGCCTCGGTCCATCGGTTGATTTTCACTTTCTCCCACAGGAGCTTGGCGGGGTCAACCGGGCGGCGCTCCTCGTTGGGATGGCCTAACGTAACGATGCATTCCACCACCTTATCATCGGGAATGCCCAAGGTGGTGCGGACGATTTCTTCGGCGGCTTCGCCATCGTTGGTGAAGCGGTTGCGCACCTGAATCCAGCAAGCGCCAAGGCCTAAAGCGGTGGCTTGCAGCTGCATATAAGCGGCAGCGATTGACATGTCTTCGAGGTACATGTCCGACTTCTCGGTGTCGGCGCAGATTACCACGGCCAAGGAGCAGGTGGAGATGGGGCGAGTGCCATTGGCCTTGCAACCGGCAAGGATTTCAAGGGTGGGACGGTCGTCGACCACCACGAAGTGCCACGGACGTGCGCTCTTGCTCGAGGGAGCCAACAATGCAGCTTCGAGGATGGTTTTCACATCTTCGGAGTCAATCGGTTGGTCGGTATAGCGCCGGATGCTGTGGCGGCGCAACAGTAATTCGTGTAAAGTTTCCATAATTCATCGGCGGCATACCCACGAGTTGGGGTATCGGTCGACAAATGAGGCTGACGTTGCGATGGCGTATGCCTCGGCTTCAGTGGCAGCCGTAGCGGCATAAACGCGGCAGCGACCGCCGGCTGTGAGTATGCCTAAGGTTTCAGTAGGTTTAGCATTGATAAATTCGCGCGCCTCGGCTTCGTTGGCAAACGAGCCTACAATCACGCAGTATTTTCCATCGAGCTGCGGAGCCACTTCCGGCTCGACTTCTTCGGGTTGCTGCGGCAGCAGCAATGTCATCGGGGCATCGGCATCGCCTTCCACCGCCGGTTCTTCCGCCGGCTTCTCTTGCTCGGCCGAGATGGGCCACAGCGAGGCGAATTGCTGCTTGGATGCATCGGAGAGGTTCACCTTCACGGCCCAACCCACCAACAGGATGATGACGAACGAGGCGGCGATGCGCAAGACTCCGCGCCACAAGCGAGCGCGGCGCAGGTGGAGCACGTTGTCGTCATCGTCCAGAGCGATGTGGTCCGCTCCGGATATGCGAGCGATATCAAGCCGTGGCATCCACAGGTATTGGGGCGATGCCCATCCGGTGGTTGCGGGCTGATATGTGATACGACCGTCCTCCATCGTCAACGTGCCGGCGCCGCCCATATCGAGCGAACCGTCGTCGGAGAGCGTGCGGCGCATTTGCTCCACGGCCGCTGTCACCATCTGCGTGGCGGCGGCGATGCTCACTCCGCGGCGACGAGCCACCGATGCAGCTAACAATCCGTCGGTGCGAGTCAGCTCGGAATTGAACGACATAGCGCGATAAGGCGGCATCCAACAGCCGGCCTCATCGTCGTAACGTGCAGATACTCGGTGCGCTAACACCGCTCCCAAGCCGGGCACGATTACGCAATCGTGGCTCTGCAACAGGTATTCTATATGTGGTATCAGGTCTTTCACACCACAAAATTAGTAAAAAATTTTGACATAGCCACACTTTTTCGCCACAAATATTTCATCGAAGGCAATTTTTTTGCTGAAAAATTCGTAACTTTGCCAAAAATATAAACGAAAAACTATGCTGATACTCTACCGTATATATCAATGTGTGATAATGATTCCGCTGCTGTTGGTGTTCACCATCTTGGCCGCCACGCTCACTATCTTGGTGTCCTTCCTTGGTTTAGGCCGGACGATGGGCTACTACATTCCCAAGGTGTGGGCCAAACTGTTCTGCTGGCTGACGCTTGTGCGCGTTGAAGTGCGGCGCAAAGGCACCATTAAGCCGGGACAGTCATACGTGTTCGTGGCCAACCACCAAGGCGCTTACGACATCTTCTCAATCTACGGTTTCTTGGGGCACAACTTCCGCTGGATGATGAAGAAAGCGCTGGAGAAGATACCTTTGGTGGGCTACAGTTGCCGCGTGTCGGGCCACATTTATGTGGACACCTCGTCGCCCAAGGCGACCAAGGAGACGATGGAGACGGCCGAAAAGCGCTTGGCCGGCGGCATGTCGGTGGTGGTGTTCCCCGAGGGCACACGCTCGGCCACCGGTGAGATAGGCAAGTTCCGCCGCGGCGCATTTATCCTCGCCACTGAGTTCAAACTGCCGGTGGTGCCCATCACCATCGACGGCGCTTACGACATCCTGCCCAAGAACGCCAAGCTCCCCCACTGGGGCAAAATCACTCTCACCATCCACCCGGCCATCGAACCGGGTCCGGACGGCCACGACCTGCCCGCGCTGATGGAGCAGTCGCGCCAGGCCATCATCTCGGCGCTATAGGCGGCTGAAGCGGTAGCCCATGGCGCTGAGGCTGTCGATAATCTGCGGCAAACGGAGATAGAGCTTGTCGGTGCGCAGGTCTTGTGTGCCGGGGTGCACAATCAGTATCACGCCGTTGAGCGTGTTAGCTCGTTCATATTCAAATAGTTGAGTGATGATTGAGTCGCTCGAATGGTACTCGGCCATACCCGGGACTGTGTAGTCGCGGTAAATCTGTATGCCCGGCGTGGGGTTGATTACCTTCAGTCCGCGTTGGCGTAGTGCAGCCGACTGTTCGGCATTTATCCACTCAAACGGCGGCAGGAACCAGCGGCAACTATCCTCGGGTATGCCCCATTCTGCGGCTAACAGGCGCAGGTTGTCGTCCACATCGCACAGCATTGAATCGATGGTGACGCGGGCGGTGCGTTGGTCGTCCCACTCGGCCAATTGCAGATGGCGGTCGCTGTGGCCACCCACGTAGTGGCCACCGGCAATTACGCGCTGAATCAGCTGTTGGTGGGTGCTATCGCGCAGGAAGTTGCCGGTGAAGAAGAACGATGCCTGCAGACCGCGCTGCTCGAGCGTCTGCAAGATGAACGGCAAGCCCTCGCACAGCGAATCGGCCGAGAACACGGGGTAGATGACCCGTTGCGACGCGTTGTGGCACACCATAGCACCGTGGCGGTCAAAGCAGTCGTCCGAGCCGGTGTCGCAAGCAAAAGCCGCCGAGGCACACAAGAGTACCGCGGCGGCTAAGGTATTGAATAAGAGCTTCATAGTGTCGATTACAGCGGACGGATGCCCATGATTTGGCGCATTTCGGCCAGAGTGGCTGCAGCGCGAGCGCGAGCGCGTTCGGCACCTTCGCGCACCACCTTGCGCATGTAGTCCTCGTTGGCGAGGATGTCGGTGATGCGTTCGCGGATGGGTGTGGTCACGGCCACGATGTCTTCAGCCAACTGCTTCTTTAGGTCGCCGTAGCGGATGGAGCAGTCGGCGTAAGCGTCGCGGAAGTGCTTCACCACCTCGGGTGTGGAGGTGAGTTCCAACAAGGTGAACAGGTTGGCCACCGGCTCGCTCATGGGCGAGTTGGGCTCCTTGGGACCCTCGTCGGTGGTGGCGCGCATCACCTTCTTGCGGATGACCTTGGGGTCGTCGATGAGGTAGATGCAGTTGCCCTCGCTCTTGCCCATCTTGCCGGAGCCGTTGAGGCCGGGCACCTTGACGGGAGCGCCGCCGAAGTCGAAGTCGGTGGGCTCGGGGAAGAGGTCCACGTGGTAGAACGAGTTGAAGCGACGCGCAAAGCGACGAGTCAGCTCCAAGTGTTGCAGTTGGTCCTTGCCCACAGGCACCTTGGTGGCCTTCTGGATGAGGATGTCCACGGCCATCAGTGTGGGATAGGTGAGCAAACCGGCGCACACGCGCTTGTTGGTGTCGCCGCCGATGATTTGACGTTCGAAAGCTTCGTCGGTTTCGCACTCGCCATCGCCGCTGAGGCCCAAGCACTTACGTGCTTTGTCCTTGAACGCAGCCGTGCGCATCAACTCGCCGATGCCCACGTGCATGTTCAGCAGCAGGTACATCTCCGAAATCTCGGGGACGTCGCTTTGCACGAAGATGGTGGCCTTTTCGGGGTCGATGCCGGCAGCGAGGTACTCGGCCAACACGTTCTTGACGTTGGCGTGCAATGCCACGGGGTCGGTGGCAGTGGTCAACGCGTGCAGGTCGGCTACAAAGAAATTACAGTCGTGTGCATCTTGAATCTGCACAAATTTGCGCAGTGCGCCATAGAAATTGCCTAAATGCAGGTTACCGGTAGGGCGAATGCCGCTCAGTATTATTTCACGTTTTGGTTGTTCCATACTTGTCAAAATTTTCGCAAAGTTACAAATTTCCCGCCACACCACCAAACCTTCCACCAAAAAACTATTTCAAATAATCAAATAAGAATAGCGGAAATGAATTAAGAATAGCGACAGATTCATTGACTATAACATATTTGGATAGTTGTGCTTCAAAAATTGCCTTTTGCTCAATATCTGATTTCGCAATAGGAAATTGGCATTTTCCGCAAACAATATAGTTCGCTTTTCTTGCATTCTGCTGAATCAGTGAATGCCAATTAGCTATAACTGCATTCGATGAGGTTTGGCGCAAATTGATAAACCTATATCCTTTTGCAGCTGGGTAAGCAAATTGCTCGGCGAGTGCTTTAAACTGATGATCAACACATACCTGACGCGCTACCGTGTATTTCCAGTAATCATCATCTGGCATTTCTTTGGTATACTTTAACGATTCAACCATCGGATAGTTGATATACAACTTACCATTTTCCGTTTCATCATCAAAGAAGTCCAGCATTTCATCAAGTATCTGATTAACAGCTGCTACACCTCTTCGATTTTGGAAATCGTAATCAAAGAAAAGGAATATTTGAGAGAAGAGTGTGTCGATGCGACGATCTTGTGGCAAATCAATTCCGTTTTCCTTCAAAGGCAGAGAGCGGAATAAATCATAATCATTTTGGCGCAGGTTGGCATATAATGTGGGCAAGTCGTAACGACAACTAACCGTTATAACTTGCTCATTGCCCAAAAACAATTGAGCGATTGATTCAAACACTGTTGGTTCGGCTTTGCCGCCCTCAAATACGAATAGTATCATCAGTCGAACGTGCCTCCGCGATAGAGTTTTTCTAAATTATGGCCAAAGCGCAACTCTTTGGGTGTAAGGTTGCACATTTGGTCTATCTGATTGTCTTTCAGAATGAAGTAACAATCCGGTCGGAGCAAATCGTTGGTAAGAAGAAAAGTGTTGTGCGTAGTCACAAACACCTGTCGGTCGCCTTCAAATAAGCGACGGCAAATCGAGTAGGATAGTTCGAAATGATAGAATGCGTCAAATTCGTCAACAAACACAAACGATGCATTTACCATCTCCTTTAACCAATAATATTGGAGTTCGAGACTTCGTGTACCGGTAGAGGCCACCAACTGAAAAGGGATTCTCACATCGCCCATTCGGCAGAAGAGTGTTTTGTCGCCCACTATCGGTGGCAGGAAGTCATACTTCTGGCCGCTAACTTCATCAAGAAACCGCGCAAAGTCTTCCGAAAGGTTGTTGTTGATGATATACTCTTCAATGTTGCTACCGCCCTCTTTTAAGCCGATAAATTCACGATTGTCGAGGCTGCGGAAAAATAGCATATTCTCCACAAAATCACGCAGTTGAAGGAGCACATGCCCCGACTGCAGAGGTATCGAACTCAACAGGTAATTCACAATCGAAAGATTGTTCGCACTATTGCGAATACTTTCAATAGCGGCCAACGACAGCTGAAACTCATCACTTAATCGAATTGCTTCAGAGTCTTTATAAAGAAGTTCTTGGCCGTCTACAATCAGGTGTTCAGCAACTATTTCTCCACGAAGATCTTTCACCACCTTGGCATAGTTGTATTGCACTATCCTACCGCCGAAGTCGAATGTGTATTCAAACTCCACCGGGTTGTCCTTCGATGATGCGCAGGCAAAATTAAGATAGTAGTCGGGCTTCTTCCACTTGTGCGACAAGTGATTAGCTATATCAAATATAGCCAACCCCAAGCTGGATTTACCACAACCATTGGGTCCGTAGATTATTCCATTCTTAATGTGCCCATTTTTAACTGCGAACGTGTTAAAGGCATAATTGTTGGGATGAGATAAATCCCATACAATCCGCCGGGCAAAGCCTCGATAATTTGTAACGGCAAAAGCAATTAACATCTGAGTTAGTTTTGTTGGTGCAAATATAAGCATAAAAATTCATGCCGTAAAATTTTTACGGCAGCTTCTTATTACTTTTAACCATTTTTAACCATCTCACATTACTATGTAACTATTCAGCTATGCACCTTTGGAGATTTAACGTAAAACGTAAACGTAAAAACGTAATTTTATTCCTCGATAATGTAACGAGAAAATTGAAATAATTACGTTCTACGTTTACGTTTTACGTTTAAAATTCGTAACTCCTACCGACTTTTCTTTTATCTTTATCAGTTTTGCAAACATAGCTGAATAGTTACATTACTATATAATCATTCAGCTATGCAGCGGGGCTGTTAATTTTTGGTAATTTGTTGGGTGGGTGGCGGTTTTTTGCTAACTTTGCCGCAAAATTTTGTAGCAATGAAACATTTATTTGTCATCATAGCGCTGTTGTGCGCCGGCTTGTCGGCCTCGGCCTTTGCCGAAGTTGACACGCTCTGCGAGGAAGATCCTTACGTGATTCTGATGGGTGAGGCCGACAGCGCCATCGTGCGCCAAGACTGGCCGGAGGCGGCCGCACGCTTGCGCGATGCCTTGGCCGTGAAGCCTAACCATCCGTCGAACGTGCTGCTGCTCAACAACTTGGCGGCAGTATACTCCAATATGGACATGGATTCGCTTTCGTTGGCCACCTACGACCAAGCGCTGGAAATCGCCCCATCGATGCTCACGGTGGTGACCGGTCGCGCTCGCCAGTTGCTCAAGATGCGCCGCGACTACGAGGCGTTCGACGCGTTCTCCGATGCCATCGCCATCGATTCCACCTGCATCGAAGCACGGTTTTACCACGGCATGATGGCGCTGTACGGCGGCAACCAAGCCATGGCGGAGCAGGACTTTGCCGTGCTGCAGCGCATGGTGCCGGGCAGCATCGACACCGCCATCGCCCTCAGTTCGCTCTACGCGCTGACCGGTCGCGACCGCGAAGCCGTGCCTTATCTGCGTTTCCTCACCGAGAACGACCCGCAAGCCGAGTACTATGCCCAGTTGGCCGGTTGCTACCTGCAGTTGGGCGACCTCAACGAGGCCTCCGATGTCATTGGCCGCGGCCTCGAGCGCTATCCCGACGACCCGGAACTGTACTACTATCGCGCTTGGCTCAACCGCGACCGCTACCTGATGGACGCAGCCCGTGCCGACGCGCAACGCGCCCTCCAGCTCGGCGCCTCACCGCAACGTGTGGCCGCCCTCTTCGCCAACTAATTCACGGTCATCCAATCCCATCGACTTGAGCATCGCATAACCTGAGGACACGTCGAGTTCGCCCTCATACACACCGGCCATAGCTTCCCGAATAGCCTCTAAAGTTTCCTCATTCGGGCAGTGGGAAACTTCGCATTGATTTTGATTATCCTGATCCATAATAAAAACTAATGTATGCCGCGGCGGTTGAGCTCTTGCCGGTAGCGGCGAGCGTTGGCCTGATGTTCGGCGAAGGTGGTGGCGAAATTGTGGCGTCCGCTGAAGTCTTCCTTGGCGCACATATATAAATATGTATGCGCGGGAGCGGTGAGCACGGCATCGATGGTGCGGCGCTCGGTCATGCGTATCGGACCCGGCGGCAGGTCCTCGTGCTTGTAAGTGTTGTACGGCGATTCCACCGCCAAATGGCGGCCGGTGATTCGGCGCAAGGTGAAGTCGCCCACTGCGTATTTCACCGTGGGGTCGGCTTGCAGCGGCATGCCTTTGGATAGGCGGTTGAGGTACAGCCGCGCAATCACCGCGTGCTCGTCCGTCATGGCCGATTCCTCTTCCACGATGGACGCCACCGTGGCCACCTGCACCGGCGTGAGACCTAAGGCCGCTGCCTGCGCACGGCGTTGCTCGTTCCAGAAGTCATTGCGCACGTTCAGCAAGGTCTGCGCCACACGTTCGGGCTTGGCCGTCCAGTAAAATTCGTAAGTGTCGGGGAGGATGGCCGCGGGCAACCATCGCTTGTCGGTGAAGCCGCATTGGCGCGCCACCGAGTCGATGGCCTGCGCTATTGAGGCGGAATCAGCCTCCAACTTCGAGGCCAACCGAGCGTACACATCTCCCATCAGTCGTGCAGCGCTAACGTGCACGCGTACAGGCGTTTGCCGTCCACACTCCACCATCCGCGCCACACGCAGCGACCACGCGCCGCTCTTCACCACGTATGACCCGTGCGCCGCCGGCGCTTCGCCGCCGAGCATGCGCCAGCAGCGGTATACCTCGCCGCCGTAGGCCTCGCCCAAGGCGCTGCGCAAAGTGTCGCCCACAGCATCGGCCGTGCTCCCCGCCGGGATGTAGATGCGCACGTCCGCGCCGTCGTAATGCCGCATCGGCGCAAGGCACGCGCCCGCAATCAGCAGCACAACCACCGCGGCCGCCACTGTTATCAGTATTTTCTTTTTCATCGTTTGCCAATTTTTTTCGCAAATTTAATACTTTTTACACAAACCGCGGCAACCTCCGGGCCAAAATTTTCGTTCAATAGATAAAACATTTCAAAAATAGATAAAATCTATTTGCATTTTCTAAAAATTTACACTAACTTTGCACCGCAATCAAAACTAAAACACTTAACAATCCGTAATATGAAAAAGAAATTCATTTGCACTGTATGCGGCTACGTATACGAAGGTGAACACGCTCCCGAAAAATGCCCCATGTGCGGCGTTGGCGCTGATAAATTCAAAGAAGTAGACACCACTGCCGAACTCCAATTCGTCACCGAACACGAAATCGGTGTGGCCAAAGGTTGCGACGAACAAATGATCGCCGACCTCAACGCTCACTTCTGCGGCGAATGCACCGAAGTAGGCATGTACCTGGCCATGAGCCGTCAAGCCGACCGCGAAGGCTATCCCGAAATCGCCGAAGCCTACAAACGCTACGCTTTCGAAGAAGCTGAAC
>JBJEKG010000139.1:0-2867 GCA_051878535.1 Muribaculaceae bacterium | reverse complement strand
AGGTGCTTAAAGGGCAGGAAAATCTGTCGTTGGAGACCCTTTCGAAGATAGAGCAAAGTCTTAGTATCAAAATTTTTTCCTAATACCGTGTGTGCCATATTCGTTTGGCGAATAACAGTTTAAACGAAGAAACTAATCAACGAAAAATAAAGAATACGTCCTACGTTTACGTTTTACGTCGAAAAATTCGTTATTTCGTGAATTCGCTCCTTCGTTTAAGCCTTGAGTAGGTGTGAATTTGGGGTTGAAATATTAAAGTTTGTTAATAGCAAACATTTTTTCGCCAAAATATTATGTTATTTAGCATAAAAATACTAACTTTGCACCAGTTTTTCATGGTATTAGATTTAAGGTAAGAAGATTATTCGTCGCGACGACGGATAATTTTTTTGTTTTTGGGCTTTTTATTTGCCTAAAACGCTAAAACTCCGTAACTTTGCACTCGATTTCTATGGGACGCCTCCTTTCTATCGATTTCGGCCGTAAACGGTGCGGCATCGCCGTCACCGACACCCTGCGGATTGTGGCCACAGGCCTCACCACAGTGCCAACGGCCCAGCTCATCGACTTTGTAAAACGCTACATTGTCGCTGAGCCGGTCGACCGTATCGTGGTCGGACTCCCCACCACCCTCCGCGGCGAGCCATCCGATTCGATGCGCTACCTCACACCGGTTATCAACCGCTTGCGCAAGGAAATCGCCCCGCTGCCTATAGAGTTCTACGACGAGCGATTTACCTCCACCTTAGCCCACCGAGCCATGTTGGACGGCGGCATGAAGAAAATGGACCGCCGCAACCGCGCCATCGTCGACGAAATCTCCGCCACAATATTATTAAATGATTATCTACAAAGTAAAGCATATAACTGAATGAAACTCCCTGTATACCTCTACGGCCACCCGGTGCTGCGGAATGTCTCCACCGACATCACCCCCGACTACCCCGGGCTTAAAGAGCTGATTGCCAATATGTACGACACCATGTACGCCTCCGACGGCGTGGGCCTCGCCGCCCCGCAAATCGGTCGCAACGACCGCATCGTGGTCATCGACGCATCGCCCTTGGCCGAAACCTTCCCCGAACTCGATGGCGTGCGCCTCACCCTCATCAACCCCCACATGGAGGTAATCGAAGGCGGCCCGAAGGAATCCCGCGGCGAGGGCTGCCTCTCGCTCCCCGGAATCAGCGAAAACGTCACCCGCACCGAGCACATCCGCCTGCGCTGGGTCGACGAAGACTTCCAACCCCACGAACAAGAGTTCACCGGCTTCCTCTCGCGCATCATCCAGCATGAATACGACCACCTCGAAGGCCACGTATTCATCGACCACATCTCGCTCATCCGCCGCCAGCTCATCCGCGGTAAGCTCAACAACATCCTCAACGGCAAAGTGCGCTGCGACTACCCCGTGCGCTACGCCACTTCCCGTCGCAAGTAATCACCAACCACATTATTATATATATATGGCTGACGACAAAAAAATCATTTTCTCGATGGTAGGTGTCTCCAAAACCTACCCTCCTCAAAAGACTGTACTCAAAAACATCTACCTCTCGTTCTTCTACGGCGCCAAAATCGGCATCATCGGTTTGAATGGCTCGGGTAAGTCCTCGCTGCTGAAAATCATCGCCGGCGTGGATAAGAGTTACCAAGGCGAGGTGGTGTTCTCACCCGGCTACTCCGTGGGCTACCTCGAACAGGAGCCGCAACTCGACCCCGCCAAGACCGTCATCGAAGTGGTGCGCGAAGGTGTGCAACCCATCATGGACCTGCTGGCCGAGTACGACCACGTGAACGAAGCCTTCGGCGACCCCGAAGTGCTCGAGAACCCCGACAAGATGGATGCCCTCATCGCTCGCCAAGCCGAGCTGCAAGATAAATTGGACGCTGCCGATGCCTGGAACATCGATTCCAAGCTCGAACGCGCCATGGACGCTCTGCAATGTCCGCCCGACGACCAACCCATCGAAACCCTCTCCGGTGGCGAACGTCGCCGCGTGGCCCTGTGCCGCCTGCTGCTCCAACAACCCGACATCCTGCTTCTGGACGAGCCCACCAACCACCTCGATGCCGAATCAATCGACTGGCTCGAGCAGCACCTCCAGCAATACCCCGGCACCGTCATCGCCATCACCCACGACCGCTACTTCCTCGACCACGTGGCCGGCTGGATTCTCGAACTCGACCGCGGCGAAGGTATCCCCTGGAAAGGCAACTACTCCTCCTGGCTCGAGCAAAAGACCAAACGCATGGCTCAGGAAGAGAAGCAAGCATCCAAGCGCCGCAAAACCCTCGAACGCGAGTTGGAATGGGTGCGCATGGCTCCCAAAGCCCGCCAAGCCAAGGGTAAAGCCCGTTTGAAATCCTACGACCGCATGCTCAATGAGGACCAAAAGCAACGCGAAGAACGTCTGGAAATCTTCATCCCCAACGGGCCGCGTCTGGGCAACAAGGTCATCGAAGTCAACCACCTCGCCAAAGCCTACGGCCACAAGCAACTGTTCAAAGACCTGTCGTTCGCGTTGCCGCCCGCCGGCATCGTGGGCGTAATCGGCCCCAACGGCGCCGGCAAAACCACCCTCTTCCGCCTCATCATGGGTCAAGAAACTCCCGATGCCGGCACATTCGAAGTGGGCGAAACCGTCAAAGTGGCCTACGTGGACCAACGCCACCACGATTTGCTGCCCGAAAAATCGGTCTACGAAGTCATCTCCCAAGGTGTGGAATCGTTCCGTATGGGCGGCCGCGACGTCAACGCGCGCGCCTACCTGTCGAAGTTCAACTTCACCGGTGCCGACCAAGAAAAGAAAATCGCCGTACTCTCCGGTGGTGAACGCAACCGCCTCCACCTCACCATGGCCCTC
>JBJEKG010000138.1:0-14760 GCA_051878535.1 Muribaculaceae bacterium | reverse complement strand
GACCGAGTTCGGTGAGGTCGAACACCACCGGTTGGGCGGTGGTGCCTAAGGCTACACCGTCTTCGAAGGGGATTGTCTCGGTGAGTTGGTACTCGGTGACGTGGCCTTCGGCATCGGTGATGGCTACTCGGAAGGCGATGGCTTGCTCGTGGTCGGCGTGCACTACAAGGTAGATGAGGCGGCGGTCGTCCTCGTCGTGGGTGAACTTGTCGCCGCAGAGGTCACCGTTGGCATCGAAGGCGGCTAACTCGCAGTTGCTGAGGCGATGACCCTCACACTCTATGGCGGCGGTGATGGTCATGGTGCCGTCGTAGCGGGCCGTGTCGTACTCTCCGAAGTGGCCGGCAGCGGTCATGGCCGGGGCTTTGGCGGGAGCGCTCTGCACTTGTGTGGCCGATGATGGGTAGGTGAACTGCTTGGATTCGGCGGCGAAGGAGCGGTAGAAGTAGCCCTCGCCGGGTGTGATGGCTTGCAGGGTGCCAATCCATCCGCCGTCGGTGAAGATGGCCATGCGGGTGCGGTTCTTGATGACATCACCTTCCTCGGGATTCATGTCGGCTAAGGCTGTGGAGAGCATCATGGTGGAGGAGATGTTGGCACCGAGCCAGTTCCACATGGGCGTGATGGTAATGGGCCGACGCAGGTCGTTGGCTGCCGGTCCGATGATGCTGAGGCGGGAGAATCCGGAGGCGTTGACCTTGTACATAAGGCCGATTTGCACGGTGGTGAGTTCGCCCGACCACGAGCCGTCGGCTTCGCGACGAGCGTAGGCATCGTTTTGCACTACTTCGGTCACTACGGGTTCACCGGCATAGTCCATGATATCGAATACCGAGGCTACGGACGGGTCGACGGGGTCGGCATAGAACGAAATCCACTGCCATCCGGGGGTGATTTCGGTGGTCTGCTCGATGTTCTCGTCGGGAGCCCAGATGAAGGGCTGACCGATGGCGCCCAACACCGCGTTGGGGATGAATACGGGCTTTTGGTCCACACCGGCCAAGGTCATGCGGAACGACGGACTGATGGTGCCGTCGTTGGCATCATAGTAGCGGAATCGCAGCGGTTCGGTGCCCTTGGCGTTGCCGTAGATGGTGAGCATGAAGTAGGATGTACCGTAGCGCGAGAAGTTGGTAGGCAGGGCTGTACCCACGCACACATCGTTGCTATCGAAGGCGGCGATGATGCTGTAGGGGTTCTCTTGGATGACACCATCGACCACCACCTGACCGATGATGTTCATAGTGTTGGAGTAGAGCGCTTGGTTCACATACCAGTCGGGACGGTTGACTAACTTGGTGAACGAGTAAGCCATGGCGTGTGAGATACCGTTGGAATCCACCAAGTAGATTTGGCCTTGGTTGATGCCCACGGGCAGGGCTTCGCTCACGGTGAAGTTAATGGAGACCATATCATTGGCCTTGAGCGTGCCGGAGGTTTGGTCGGCTTCCAACCATGCGGGCAGACCTTCGAGCGTCCAGGCTTCCTCGTCGGCTCCGCCGTTGTAAATCATTGTGGTGATTTTGCGTTCCTCGTCGGTGGAATACTCCGAGAAGATTTGTTCGACGGATGGGATGAGCCAGCCGATGGAGTTATCGTCGACGGTGAACGACCAGGTGACTTGGTCGACGTTGTTTCCGGCATTGTCGCGGACATCGCGCACGGTGACATAGAGCTTACAACCTTGGATGGTGGCGGGTTTCTCGTTGAGGGTGATGTAGATGGTGCGTTCGGTGGTGTAGAAGTCGAAGTCGACGTTCTGCACGGTGGCAGCGCGTTTGAGCGCGGGTGCTTGCTCGGCGGTGCAGGCGAGGTCTTCACCTTGCAGCAGGATGAGTTCACCCAATGCCGCGGTGCCCTGATTTGCGAGGGTGGGCACCACTTGCTCGATGCCGTATTGGTCGAGTTGGATCTTTTCGAAGGGGAAGTAGCCTTTGAGACCCATCACCGAGGCGTTGAGCGAGTCGGAACGCTGGTAGATGTTGCTGATGATGACGTCGGAGGTGTAGTAATCGTGGAGGATGCGCACCTCGTCCACGTTACCGGTGAGGCCGCCGCCCAAGCGGAGCTGTCCGGCTAAGTTGGCCACGCGTGAAGATGACACCACTGCCACACTCTTACCATCGAGGTAAAGGTTGGCATTGGCGTTGGTACTCTTGTGGACCATCATGGAGAACTGGTGCCACTGGCCGTCGCGGATGTCGGCGGTGGTGACGGCGGTCTCCGCACCCGAGTTGAGCAGGGCGAGGTGGCCGTCCTTACCGGAGACGATGAGGCGGGTCTGGCCGTCGTTGTACCACAGGATGCTGGCACCGTTGGCCGCGGTGCTTTCCACGCGGAACCACAGTTGCAACAGGTAGTCGTCATCGCTTCCGGTGGCGCATTCCGACAGGTTCACTGCGGCAACCTGAGCGGGAGCGAGAGCTAAGGAGTAGTTCTCACCGGCTAATGCCCAGGTGGTGCCGGCGAGCATGGCAAGGTTGCGGGCGGCTACTTTGTCGTAGAGCACCGAGCCGTAGCCCTCGTTCATGGGCCAGTAGGCCACCAAGTGCGAGGTGTATTGGCTTTTGGGCTTGGAACGTTCGCTCACGGCCACGGAGAAGGGTCGAGCATAGTCCCACACGGTGAGTTCGTGGATTTCGGCCTTCAATTTCGAGCCAATTTCCACGATTCCGAGGGCTGAAATGGTGCCGGAGATGGTTTTGCGGTCGAATAGGCTGATTGTGACGTCGTCGTAGGCCGCGTCGGCGGTGATTGAGGTGTTTGCACCGTCGGCCGAGGCCACAACCGACAAGAATAGCCACCGGTTGGCCGGCAGAGAGGCTTCGGATGTGACGGATTCGCCGTTGGCGCTGACTGTGAGACGGCCTTGAGCGTTGAGGGCTATCTCAAACGAGCCCACGCGCAGCAGAGAACCGTCTTCGCCCTTGTGACGCAGCCAGAGGTTCACGGAGTGAGCGTTGCCTTTGAGCGGGAGCTTGGCTTCGGAGGCCGCACCGCTGCCGCCGCTGAAGGCTGCAGCTACGTCGTGGGTGAGGGTGGCGTTGTTCAGCCGGCCGATGACCGAGATGTTGTCGTCGGCGGTGAGCAGTTCGCCGCGGATGTCCTCGTTGAACGACACGCTGATTTCCGAACCGTTGTTGTAGACACCGTTGGAAGGCGAAGGCATACCCACCACGATTGGCGAGGTGGTATCCTTGACCACGGTGACCTCGTCGCCGTAGAAGTACTCGCTCTGCTCTCCGAAGAGGCTCATAGTGGTGACTTGGAACAGGTAGGTTTGCTCCGGCCACCGGCGCGGGTCGCTCATGTCGATGTCATAGCGGATTTGGGCGTCGGTGAGTGCTTGGAGCGAGTCCTCCGCGGTGACGCAGTTGGCGAGGGTGTTCCACACGTGGTCCACAGTCCATTCTTGGTCGTTGACCCCTTTGTGGCGGAGAGCAACGGTGCGGAGGTTGCGCAGGTTGAGGTTGTAGTCGGAGATGGTGAACGAAGCTCGCGACCCAACCACGCGCTCGTTGATGTAGGGCGTGGAGGTGGCGAGCACGGCCTTTGAGGAGGCCGGCACGAAGTGTGCTTCGATGTAGGCAGAGTCGACATTGGCCGGGTAGATGCTGTTGAAATCTGTTTGCGAGGAGTCGAACAGCAGGAGCTTGATTCGATAGTCGAGGGCATCGTAGTTGGTTTGGTTGATGATGACCGTCTGCTCCACGGGGCTACCGTAGGCGATGACGTCTTCGATGCCTTGGTTGAGCGTGCCTCCGCCCATGAGCACTTCGGCACCGTGGGGGTTGGAGATGTTGTCCATGGCCATGACTACGGCCGCCGTGCCGCGGGTTTCGGATTCGTTGGCGAATGTGACCTTGAACATGGCCGATTCGCCCACGGGCACGTTCTCCACGATGGGATTGTCCACGTAGATGCGGGGCACCACAATCTTCTGCGTTTGGGCCATGATTTCGGTGCCGGGACGGTAGTAGTGAGTGACTTGCTGCGGCTCCCAGTTGCCGGAGGTTTGGCCACCGCGGGTGACGAAGATAGGACCGAAGTTGTCGGGGGCGTTGTATACATCCACCGAGAGGGCGTCGTTGGTTTGTACTTCGGCTAAGGTGTAGGAGATGGTAGTGGTGGTGTCGGTGGAGGTGGAGCGCATTTCGGTGTTATGGCGAGTGTAGCCGATGGTGAGCTCGTTGGAGATGCCGTGGCCGGCGATGTCGAAGGAGAATCCCACTGTGAATCGCTCGTCGCCTTCCCATTCGAAGCCGCTGCCCGAGGATGACCCGGAGGTGCGTGAGTTGGTGACGGTGACGGGCGAGCCGGCGTCGAAGCTGAAGTTCTTCTGCAGGAATTGCGAGCGGTCTTCGATGGCTTGCACCTTGGCTTTCTCGTTGTCGTAGAGCAGTTGCTCCCAGCGGCGCACTTGGTCGTTGCACCAGCGCACGCTGTCCACGGCAATTCGTTGCGATTCGGGCAGCGATGAGAGACCTTCTGGCGGGATTGACCGGTAGTAGCCTTCGCAGCCGAAGTTGGGGTCGGTGCTTTCAACCGTCGACACGTATTTATATGTGATGCCGGGGTTGGAGAGCGATGTGCCCATGGGTTGGATGAGGGAATTGCGCGTGCGGATGAGGTTGGGGATGAGGTTGACGCGCACGTAGTTTTGGGTGTAGCGGAATTCGGTGTCGAAGCGGGTGCCCATGGTGAAGACTTCCTGCATGTCGAGGTGTAGCAGGCCGTCGTCGCCGCGGTGGGGGCATACTTCGCGCGCACGGCCGATGATGATATTAGCCGAGCGGCCGATGAACACGTCGGCGTCGGGTCCGTCGAACTGCTGCTCGGAGGAGGTGCTGATGCTCTGTTCGGCGGTGGTGGTGACGCTCCAGCCCTTGGTGTGGTGCCACGATTCGGTGGATGTGAAGTCATTTTCGAGGCTGCACTTCTCCTCTTCGGGGATGATAACCATGCATCCCGGCACACCCGAGGCGATGGCCATTTCCACACCTACGCGGGTGGACGTTTTCAGCTCTTGCGAGGCTGAGTTCACACTTTCGTAGTCGTAGGAGGTGGTGGTAGAAGTGCCTTGCGTCCATGTGGTGGACGAGGCGGTGCCGGGCGGGTCGCGCAGAATCATGGTGACGATGTCGGGTCCGGCGGTGATGAAGTTCGACCCGGTGGGAATGTTGCCGAACACAATGCCGCGCATATCGGGATAGGAATAGCGGTTGTCGTTGATGCTGTAGCTGATGGAGAGTGTGCGGGAGTAGTTTTCGGATTCCAGCAGGCAGGGCGCACCGATTTGGAACACGTACTGTGCTCGGCCGAGACTGTCGAGCGAGAAGCCGTCGGGGGTGACCGGGGCAAGCGTACCGTCTTCTTGGCGGAAGGCATTCTTCACGGAGAACTCGTTGGCTACGTTGATTCCGACCTTCTGCAGCGGCACTTTTTGCGAGGGTACCGCTGCATTGGCGTCGCGGTTCTCATACAGCTCGTAACCGTGGAAGTCGAGCTTGTACTGCTCTAATTGCAGGTACACGGGGTGTTGGTAGGTGTAGGTCACATTGCCCGAATCGTCCACTTTGTAGAGGGTGACCGTTTCGGAGGTGCCGTCGTTGTCGAACACGGTGTAGGTTTGCGCACCGTAAGCGCCCTCGGCGGCGTCGGGGTCGGTGACTTCGAGGATGGGCGTGGAGCGGTAGGCGAGGTTGAATTTGGAGTTGTATTTGAAGTAGTCGTAAGCACCGGAGGCCTCGTTGCGCAGCGAGTCGGTGTATTGGCGCGAGGCCTTCGAGGCGTCGATGGTGGCAGCGTACTGGCCGAAGTCGATGTCGGGGTTGGAGAGCACGCGCACGCTCTTCACGGTGTAGAGCACCGGCGGGAGCATGGCGCAGAACTCGCCGGAGCGGGCATCGGTGGTGATGGTGATTTGCTTGGCGGCATCTGTGGAGCCGTAGCCGCCGGAGATGGAGCAGACGACACGGTCGTTACCGTCGTCGAACGAGCGTGGTTCCGTGCCATACTGCCATTGTGTGGCAGAGCCGGTGGTTTCCTGACGCGCGTTCATCATGTAGTCGGCTTCGAGCACGATTTCGGCCACACCGATGTTGTTGACCGAACTTGCGAAGCCCATCGGTTTGGCATATTCCACCGCACCGCCGTCCACGCGGCCGGTAATCATCACGGTGGTGTTGTCGTAGAAGGTCAGGCCGCTCAATTCGCTGTTGAAGTCGTACTTGTCGACCTCGGGGAAGCGGCCGTTGAGCACGAACGAGTGGCCATCGCGCTCCACGGAGATGAAGTGCTGGCCGATGGGTACGTCGATGGTGAATCGGCCGTCCTTGCCGGTCTTGATGAGCTCGCCGTCGCGGCTGGCTGCCGTGCCATCGATTTTCACCAAGCAGTCCTCAACGGGGTAGTTGGTGCCTTGGTAGTAGACCACGCCCGACACTGGGAAGCTACTGGTGTCGGTGAACGATGAACCGCTGTAGACGTTGCTGGTGGCGCTGA
Organism: Muribaculaceae bacterium; assembly: GCA_051878535.1. Lineage (GTDB taxonomy): Bacteria > Bacteroidota > Bacteroidia > Bacteroidales > Muribaculaceae > CAG-873. The sequence goes on along the minus strand of JBJEKG010000138.1, from coordinate 8,256 downwards.
TGAAGCGGGTCATGGTGTTGGGCGAGAACTCGTGGATGCCTAATTGCGGGCGCACGATGTAGTTGGTGCCGGCGCCGCTGTAGTGGATACCGCGGATGATGTAGTTGCCGGTGGCGTCGGTGATGGCGTAGATGCTCAGTTGCTTGGCTTCGGGCACGATGAAGTCGATGAAGCCGTTGGGCAGGATGACGCCGTGGTTCTCGTTGGGGGCGCTGTTGGTTTTGGAGTAGTCGTAGGCGTCGCGCTGGTTGGGTGCGCCTTCGTCCAGCGGCCAGTAGGCCAACAGGCCGCTCTCGGTGCCCGAGAGGGTGTGGTCGTAGTCGCGCAGTATCTCATCTTCCGACAGGGCTCGTGCGGCGAAGAAGCGCACGTCGTCGATGTAACCCACGAAGCCGTTGTCGGCTGTTGCATCGGCCGACGCACCGAAGTAGATGGTGGTGGCTGCGTCGGTGAATCCGGAGTAGGATGTCGTTGCGGTGGCCTTATTCAGTGCACCTGTGCGGTCGATGGTGTAGAATTGCATCGACGCACCGGTGTATACGGCGGTGAGGTGGGTGAATTGGTCGGCATGGAGGCGGATTCCGTTCACGGCTGAGCCGTTCAGCACCAATTGGAAGGTGCTGTCCACGTCGGAGTAGTCGTTGAGGCTCAGTTGCACCCCGTCGGCGTCGAAGATGACCGGTGTGAGGCAGGCAGTGGTGGGTCGCACATACATTTGCATGGTCCATTTCTTACCGGCAAGGCGGTTCTTGGCCTGCTGTTGGTCCACATCCCATCGGATGCCGCCGTTGGCACCGCCGCAGCGCAGCGAGTAGAACTGCACCACGTTGGCGGTGTTGCCCGAGGAGGCTAATTCCAAGTTGACGCGCACGCCTTCCACGGCGGTGCCGCTGCCGTAGTTGATATTGCCGGAGATGGTGCCGGTGAGCGAGCAGAAGCCGTTGGTGGAGACCTCCGACTGGCCGTAGCGTTGGTTGTAGTTGTCCAAACTGTAGCTCACCACGCGGTATTCGTAGAAAATACCGTTGCCGAGGGTTTGGTCGTTGAAGGAGTAGTTGGTGGCGGTGCCGGAGGTGGAGTGGAGCAGCTCCCAGGCGTTGCGACTGTTGAGCACGCGGCGCGAGAGCTCGTAGTAGGTGGTTGTGGAGCCGATTTGTGTGGCGGTCCAGCTCACCTTCACCGAGTTGTCGTAGCTGCCCTTACTGGCCTTGATGGAGGTGGCACGGGAGAATCCGCTCACGGAGGCCACCTGCGCATCGCTCTCGAAGGTTTGGTCGAAGAGTTTGATGGCTACGTAGTAGTTGTACGAGGCCCCGGCATCGGGGATTGACTGGTCCTCGTACTCATAGCGGGTTTGGTCGCGGTTGGTGACGGTAATCTTCTTCACGGATTCGTAGGCACCGTCGCCGATGCTGCGGTAGATGACGTACTGGTATTCGCCCTCGCCTTTGATGGCGGGCGCATCCCAACTAAGGCGGATGCTGCTGTCGAGGCCTTCGGCGGCGAGGTTGATGTCGAAGGCGCATGGGGTGGATGCGGTGGCCGAGGCCGTCAGGTCGTCGGCTCGCAATGAGGAACCGGGTTCACCCCAGCCGTCGGGCAGGAAGTACACGTGGTAGGTGTATTCTTGGTCGTAGCGGATGGAGGAGTTGGTGTCGATGAAGGTGCGGTCGTTGAAGTTGGCCGTGGTGCCGGCCAACGTGGCCATTCCGTCCTTCTCGCGGAAGACCATCCACCGACCCTGGCGCGAAGCACCGTCATCGAAGCTTTCCGCGTCCCACGTCACGGTGATGGCCTTGCTCCACTGCTCGAAGGAGCAGTGCACGTCCTTGGGGCGGTAGAAGTAGGGCGTGTTGAACGCTGAACAGTAGTCGAAGAATCGCATACCGGTCACGTCCATGGAGTTGACACCCATGTAGTAGCGCGGATAGAAGGTGGTGGGACGGTAGTTGCTCTCCACGGAGAAGTCGCAGTCGAACCCTTCCTCGAGAATGGAGCGGTTCTCCTGCACCACTGTGCGCGAGAACACCGAGTTGTTGTCGTTAGGCTCAATCCAGCGGTCGCGGGCGGTGTTTTGCTTCATGATGGCCACGTGCTGCGAGCGCCAGTAGGGCGCGGCAGTGTTGTGCCAGCGCACTTTGTTGAGGCCGACGCTCGACACGGTGCCGCGCGATGGCATGTAGTGCCACTTGGCGTTGGCGTCGAAGCTGAAAGTGTGCGGCTCGGCACTATTGCGGTTGGGCGTCCAGTTGGTCTTCACCGTAATCCTGTGACCGGTGCCGTAGCCCACGTTTTGCACGTAGACTTGCACCTTGACCCAGTAGTCGTCGCCATCGTGCGCAAAGGCGGTGGTTTTGGCCACCACCTTGCCGTTGGTCGACGAAGAAATGCTCACCGACTCGGGGGTGATGGCAGTGGTATTCTTACCATCACCGGCAATGTTGCTGAGCGTGCCCACATACTCGTCGTCGACGTAGATGCGGATGCCGTCGCTCCAGCTGTCGTAGCCGCAGTCGTTGTAATAGCAGAAGTTGAACTGAGTATAGATGCCCTCGTTGGTCATGTCATACTCGGTGTGTGGTCGCCACTGGTGGTACGACGAAGCGGAATACTCCACCACCGGCTCGTCCTCGGCAGCACGCGCCGCCAAGCCGACGGTGAGCAGCATCAGTAGCGCCATTGCACGCCACAAGCCGCCACTCGCTCGGCTTCTCTGAAATAGATCGATAATGTTTTTCATTTAATATTGGTATAAAATTGTAATGCAAAAGTGCCCAATCGACACAGCGCCACAAAGTTAGCAAAAAATCGCAAACGGCGCAACAATCCGCTCCATCTTTTTTCAACGATTTTATTACGATGGCCATCAGGGAGTGGTTAAGCCGATTTATTACGATGGCCATGCGGGAGGTTGCGTTGTCGAAAAAGCCACCGCAGAACAGGGTGTAATGAATTGGTAATCAGGTGTGAACAAGTAGAACCGCCGCTTGCCTCAGCACAGTATGTAATCGACTGATTACTATCTATTTATATCATGTTCACCTCGGGCAACGCCTTGGAGGAATGGAAGTGCTGGTAAAAGCAGCGACGGCGGCTACTGCCATCAATGCTACACATGCCAATGTGGCGAAAAGTTTTTTGCTTTCATAATCGTTAAAGTTTTTAATGTTGTTTGCATTATGGATAGGCCCGGTTGACGATTCCTATCAGCGGGACAAAAAAATGAAATAATTATGCTGAAAAATAGTGGGAAATAGTTGGTGAAATGGCGAAAATGTTGTAAATTTGCGCTGTTATGTGGAAACACCTTTACAAAATAGCAACCATAGTGTGTTTGTTACTGCTTCCGGCGCTGAGTTCGTGTCACTCATCGCGGCATGCAGCCGACGACCGCGACGACATCTACGCCGGCGGCCGTCCCGGTCACCATGGCAGCAACCACAATACCTCGCCCGACCGCGAGGACGAACCGGTGGCCGAGGGCGACGGCTTGCGCCGCGCACTGTGCGACTATGCGCTCAAATTCGTGGGCGTACCTTATCGCTACGGCGGCAACGACCGCGGAGGGCTGGACTGCAGCGGGTTGGTATGCCGTGTGTATCAGGACGTTGCGCATTTCAAACTGCCGCGCAACTCGGCCGAACAGGGCGAATTCTGTCGCGAGATAAGCAAGAGCAAGCTCCGCGCCGGCGATTTGCTGTTCTTCTGCGGCAAACGCGGCGGCCGCGGACGGGTGAACCATGTGGGCATGTACATCGGCCGAGGCAAGATGGTGCACGCATCCTCCTCGCGCGGGGTGATTGTGAGTAGCATCGACGACGATTACTGGGCACCGCGACTACACCATTGCGGGCGTGTGCGGCAGCTGTTCGACTGATACATAAAATTAAAAAAATATGTAGTTAAATCATAATAAAAGTTAATGATTATGGATAATTGAAAAAAATAAACTACCTTTGTACACATATATTATAAAACTGATAAAACAACCTTTTTTTACCCTAAAACCGATGAAACTCCGTCATATTGCAACAGCCTTATTTATAGCCTGTTTGCCCGGCGCAATTAGTGTGCAAGCCGGTGCAAATGAGGACGCTGTTCTTGCCGTAGTAAACACTTATAAGCCCGGCACTTGTGCTTTGGGCAATGTAGTAGTTAACAAAGTCACCATCAACAACTCGGCTCGGACCATCACCGTCGACTGCTCCGAAGCCACCGCCTACATTCCTTTCACCGCCGAAACCTTGGAGGCCTGCAAGGCCGACATCCGCACCGCCCTCGGCTCGCGCTACGCCAAATACAAGGTGGTGATTACCGCCGACGGCGATGACCTCGACGCTCTCGTACTCTTCGCTCCGAAGAATGTGAGCGCACCCACCGAAACCACTCCCTTCATTACCGCCGTGGGCGCTCCCGCCGCTCCCGCCGGCCTCGACGGCCGCATCATCACTATGTGGCAGAGCCACGGTTGGTACTTCGAGCCCAAACTCAACCGCTGGGAATGGCAGCGTGCACGCATCTTCCAAACCGTGGAAGACCTCTACACCCAAAGCTACGTGATGCCCTTCCTGATGCCCATGCTCGAGAACGCGGGCGCTTACGTAATCAGCCCCCGCGAACGCGACACCAACACCACCGAAATCATCGTCGATGCCGACAACGCCGCCACCCCCGGTTATGCCGAAACCAACGGCGCGAAGAAGTGGGGCAAAGCATCCGTGGCCGGCTTCGGTTGGGATGGTCAATACTTGGTTAACTCCCAAAATCCCTTCCGCGACGGTTCCGCTCGCCGCGTGGCCGCTGTAGCTGAAGGCCAGCGCCTCTCCACCGCCGTGTGGAAAGCCGACATTCCCGCTGCCGGCGAGTATGCCGTGTACGTGAGCTACGTCACCGAGCAGAATAGCGCCACCGACGCACACTACACCGTCAACGCCGCCAACGGCTCGCGCCAATTCATCATCAACCAAAAGATGGGCGGCGGCACATGGATTTACCTCGGCCACTTCTTCTTCAACAAAGGCAACGACCAAACCATCGTGGAACTCACCAACCAAAGCGCTGACAGCAAGGCCGTTGTCACCGCCGACGCCGTGAAAATCGGCGGCGGTATGGGTGTTGTGTCGCGCATCGTAAAAGAACCCCTCGATTCCATCGACTATCAATACGTGGCAAGCGGCTATCCCAAATTCGTGGAAGGCGCTCGCTACTTCATGCAGTGGGCCGGCGCTCCCGACAGCGTGTACACTCCCACCGAGAACGTCAACGACTACACCGACGACTACCGCGGCCGCGGCCTGTGGGTTAACTGGCTCGCCGGCGGCTCGTCCGTACTGCCCGACCGCGACGGCCTGCACATCCCAGTGGACCTCAGCTTCGCTTTTCACACCGATGCCGGCACATTCAAGACAGACTCCATCGTGGGCACCCTCGGCATCTACTCCACTGCCGGTACCACCTTCGACAACGGCCAAGACCGCAGCGCCTCGCGCGACCTCTGCGACCTGATTATGACCAACATCTGCAACGACGTGCGCTCCACCTACGAACCCCGCTGGACCCGCCGCGGCATGTGGGACAAGAGCTACTTCGAAGCTCGTGTGCCACAGGTGCCCGCCATGTTGCTCGAACTGCTGTCACACCAAAACTTTGCCGACATGAAGTATGGTCTCGACCCCGCGTTCCGCTTCGTGGTGTCGCGCGCTATATATAAAGGTATGTTGCAATTCATCGCTCACCGCGATGGTCGCCCCTACGTGGTGCAACCCCTGCCGGTGCAAAACTTCGCCATCAGCGCCTCGGGCAATCACACCTACCGCCTCGCTTGGGCCGAGACGGTCGACACCTTGGAAGCCACCGCACATCCCACATATTATATAATAGAGCACCGCGTGGGCGATGCCCTCGGTTTCACCCGCTTGGCCACCTCCACCAACCCGTGGTTTGATGTGACTGTCGACGACACCGACATCCACTCCTACCGCATCATCGCTGCCAACGACGGCGGCGTGAGCTTCCCCTCGGAAGTGCTCGCCCTGTGCGATATGCACAACGACACCGCACCGGTGATGGTGGTCAACGGCTTCACTCGCGTGTCCGCTCCCGACTGGTTTGAAGCCTCCGAATCGATTGCCGGCTTCTACGACCAACGCGACCACGGCGTGCCCTACCTCCGCGACATCTCCTTCATCGGCTCGCAATTCGAATACCGCCGCGATATCCCCTGGATGGACGACGACGCAGCCGGCTTCGGCGCATCGCGTTCCGACTACGAAGACCGCGTCATTGCCGGTAACACCTTCGACTACGTCTACACCCACGGCAAGGCCATCGCAGCCGCCGGCCATTCGTTCATCTCCTCGTCCGTGGCCGCTTACCAAGCCTCGACCGAGCAATATGAAGTGGTGGACCTCATCCTCGGCAAGCAGAAAGAAATCAAACACGGCCGCGGCGTGTACGGCACCTATTTCAAGACCTTCCCCGCCGCTTTGCAAGCCAAAATCACCGCCGACGCGCAAGCCGGCACCTGCTTCTTCGTTTCCGGCGCTTACGTAGCCACCGACCTGTGGGATAACCCCAACAGCGACGAAGCCACTGCCGAAGCCGACCAACGCTTCGCCACCGAAGTGCTCGGTTACCACTGGCGCGTGGACCAAGCCTGCGTCGAGGGCCAAGCCTACCAAGTGCCCTGCCGCTTCAAAGAGTTCACCGGCGGCAACTTCGACTACTCCAACACCCTCAACGAAACGCTCTACTGCGTGGAATCACCCGATTCATTCTACGGCGCCGACCCGGCCAAGGCCTGCACCCTGCTGCGCTACAGCGAAAACAACCTCGTGGCCGGTATTGCCGCCAATATGGGCAACTACCGCACCGTCATCGCCGGTTTCCCCTTCGAAACTGTCACCAACGAAGCTCAACGCAACACTTTTATGAGCCAAATCCTTAAATTCTTCAGCAACAAATAATCAACTAACCACCTATAAACCAACAACATGAAAACTATCAACTGTTTCGTCCCCTACGCTGACGCCGCTCAGGTTCAAGCCACAGTCGACGCTCTCCGTCAAAGCGAGTTAGTAACCAAAATCTTCCTGCTCGCCACTGCTGATGATGCCCAACCACTCGAAGGCTGCGAACTCATCCACATCGACGCCATCACATCTTCCGCTACAATGAAAAAAATCGCCGCCGCAGCGGATGCCGACTTCGTGTTGCTCTACACCAAATACGACACCCTCGTGCCCGGCTACTTCGCTCTCGAACGCCTCGTGCGCCTCGCCGGCGACTCTCGCGCCGCCATGCTCTACGCCGACTCCTATAGCGTGGTCGACGGTAAGAAATCCAACTGCCCCGTTATCGACTACCAATTCGGCTCGCTCCGCGACGACTTCAACTTCGGCAACCTGCTGTTCTTCTGCGGCTGCTGCTTCAAAAAAGCCGCTGAAGGCATCACCGCCAACTACACCGCCGCCGGCCTCTACGACCTGCGTTTGCGCGTAAGCCGCCTCGGCGCTCTGGTACACGTCAACGAATACCTCTACACCGAAATCGCCGCTCCCAAAAAAGAAGACGGCGAATCGCACTTCTCCTACGTTGACCCCCGCAACCGCGGCGCTCAAATTGAAATGGAGCAAGCTTGCACCGACCACCTCAAAGCTATCGGCGGTTACCTCGAACCCAAATTCGACAAAATCGAATTCGACAAAGGCGACTTTGAATACGAAGCATCGGTTATCATCCCCGTGCGCAACCGCGTTCGCACCATCCGCGACGCTATCCGCAGCGTGCTGAGCCAAAAGACCGACTTCCCCTTCAACCTCATCATCATCGACAACCTCTCCACCGACGGCACCTCAGAAGCTATCGAAGAATTCACCTCCGACGAACGCGTGGTTCACATCATCCCTGAACGCGACGACCTCGGCATCGGCGGTTGCTGGAACATGGGCGTGCATCATCCCAAATGCGGTAAATTCGCCGTGCAACTCGACTCCGACGACATCTACAAAGACGAAAACACCTTGGCCAAGATGGTGGCTGCGTTCTACGAACAAAACTGCGGCATGGTCGTTGGCACCTACATGCTCACCGACATCAACCTGCAGATGCTGCCTCCCGGCGTAATCGACCACAAGGAATGGACTCCCGAAAACGGCCGCAACAACGCTCTGCGCATCAACGGCCTCGGCGCTCCCCGTGCGTTCTACACCCCGATGCTGCGCGAAATCAAGGTGCCCAACACCTCCTACGGCGAAG
>JBJEKG010000137.1:0-14796 GCA_051878535.1 Muribaculaceae bacterium | reverse complement strand
CTGTGATGCTTCCCCAACCTAACTACTACGGCATTGTGGAAGACCTCACCGGCGTGGCCGACAAGGTGCATGCCGCCAAGGCGCTGTTGGTAATCAACTCGCCCGCATCGCCCTTGGCAGTGATTCGTCCTGCCGGCGAATGGGGTGCCGACATCGCTGTGGGCGACGCTCAATCGCTCGGCATGCCGCTGTGCGTGGGTGGTCCCTACCTCGGCTACATGTGCTGCACCAAAGCGCTGATGCGCAAAATTCCCGGCCGCATTGTGGGCGCCACCACCGATAAGAAGGGCCAGCGCACGTTCGTGCTCACTCTCCAAGCGCGCGAACAACACATCCGCCGCGAGAAAGCCACCTCGAACATCTGCTCCAACCAGGGCGTGATGACTCTCCGTGCCGCTATCTACCTCTCGCTCTTAGGCAACGAAGGCCTGCGCCAAGTCAACGCTATCAGCGCCGACAAAGCTCACCGCTTAGCCGACGCCTTGGTAGCCACCGGCAAAGCCCGACTCGCATTCCCCGATAAGCCGTTCCTCCACGAGTTTGCCATCGACCTGCAAGGCGTTAGCGCTCAACAGCTTATCGACGCACTCGTGGTCAAAGGCATCCTCGCCGGCGTGGTCATCGCCGACAACCGTCTGCTTGTGGCCGCCACCGAATGTTGCTCCGAAGAAGCTATCCAAACTTACGTATCAACCCTCGCAAACCTCTAAGCCATGAATCGTCAACTATACGAAAAACTCATTTTCGATTACTCTCACGCAGGCCGCCGAGGTTTCTATTTCGCCGAGGGCGATGCACCCATGCCTCAGCTGCCCGAAAACCTGCTGCGCCAAACTCCGGCCGAGCTGCCCGAAGTGGACGAGCCGACCGTGGTACGCCATTATAACAATCAGTCGACCAACAACTTCGGCGTAGACACCGGCTTCTATCCTCTGGGCTCGTGCACCATGAAGTACAATCCCAAGGTGAACGACCTGTTGGCTTCCGACCCCGGTTTCGCCGCCATCCACCCCAAGCAGCCTGCCTCGACCATGCAAGGCGCACTCCAACTCTATTATGAGTTGCAACAAAGCCTCAGCGAAATCGGCGGTATGAGCGAGTTCACCCTCAATCCCTACGCCGGCGCTCATGGCGAGCTCACCGGATTGATGGTGATTCACGCTTACCACGACCACCGCGGCGACATGGCTCGCACCAAGGTGCTCGTGCCCGATTCCGCTCACGGCACCAACCCCGCTTCCGCAGCCGTCTGCGGCTACGAAGTGGTGGAGGTGAAGAGCTTGGCCGACGGCACCGTGGATGTTGACGACCTTCGTTCGAAGCGCGACAACACCGTGGCCGCCATGATGATGACCAACCCCAACACCGTGGGCATGTTCGAAAAGCACATCCCTGAAATCGCCGAAGCGGTGCATGCCGCCGGCGCTCTGCTCTACTACGATGGCGCCAACCTCAACCCCATGTTGGGTGTGGCTCGTCCGGGCGACATGGGCTTCGACGTGATGCACATCAACCTGCACAAGACATTCTCCACACCTCACGGTGGCGGCGGTCCCGGCGCCGGTCCGGTGGGCGTGCGTGCCGGCTTGGAGCAGTTCCTACCCTCGCCTCGCGTGGTGAAGCTCGCCGACGGCTCGTTTGCCGTTGACCAACACAGCGACGCCGCCCTCGGTCGCATCTCGTCGCATCTTGGCAACTATGGCGTGCTCATCCGCGCTTGGGCCTACATCCTCACCATGGGTTGCGATGGCCTCGCCCACGTGGGTCCGTTGGCCACGCTCAATGCCAACTACGTGATGCACCGCCTCAAAGACCTGTACTTGCTGCCCATACCCGGTCCGTGCAAGCACGAGTTCGTGTTCGACGGTCTCATCGACAAATCGACCGGCGTCACCACTCTCAATGTGGCCAAACGTCTGCTCGATATGGGCTTCCACGCTCCCACCATCTACTTCCCGCTGCTCTTCCATGAATCGCTCATGATAGAGCCCACCGAAACCGAAAGCCTCGACACGCTCGACACTTTCTGCGAAGCCATGCGCCAAATCGCTCAGGAAGCCGCCGAAACGCCCGAGGTGGTGAAGGAAGCACCGCACCTCACTCCGGCTGTCCGCCCCGACGACACCGAAGCCGCGTTGCATCCTATCGTTACTTATAAAGAGCTATGCAACAAGTAGATAACATAATCATCGGCGCCGGCCCCGGCGGCTACGAATTGGCCGCGATGCTGTGCGAAGGGGGCGAATCCACCGTCTTGGTGGAGCGCTCCGCTCCGGGCGGCACGTGTCTCAACCGCGGGTGCATCCCCACCAAGTGCCTGTGCGCCACGGCTGAAGCCGTGCTCAATGCTCGCAAGGCTGAGCAATTCGGCGTGAACGTCACTCTTAACGGCATCAACTATGCCACCGCCCGCCAACGTATGCTCGGGGTCATCGACAACTTGCAGCAAGGCGTGCGCGCCTTGGTCAAGGGCGCCATTTATGTGGAAGGCGAAGCTTGCATCACTTCATCACACTCCGTAGCGGTTGGCAATCAGGAATATACAGCCACGAAACGCATCGTTATAGCCACCGGTAGCGAGCCTGCACGTCTTCCAATCCCCGGCGCTGAATTGGCCGTCACCAGCGACGATGTGCTCGCCGCCGAGCAGTTGCCCGCCTCAGCCGTAATCATCGGCGGCGGCGTCATCGGCATGGAGTTCGCCTCGGTTTTCAACGCTTTGGGCGTGGAAACCACGGTGGTGGAATACTGCAAGGAGATTCTGCCGCCATTCGACAGCGACATGGCCAAACGCCTGCGCACCGCGCTCTCGCGCCGCGGTATCAACGTGGTGGTGGGCGCCGCAGTGGAAAGCATCGCCGCCAATGCCGACGGTTCGCGCACTGTCACCTATCAAGGCAAGCGCGGTCCGGTGCAGGTGCAAGCCGAAATGGTGGTGATGGCCGTTGGCCGTCGACCGGTCGTGCCGCAAGGTGCTGCCGAAGTGGGTGTGGCTATCTCCAAACGCGGCTTTGTGGAAGTTGACGAACGTATGCGCACTTCTGTCGAAGGCATTTACGCCATCGGCGACTGCAATGGTCTGCTCATGTTGGCCCATGCCGCCACGGCGCAAGCACGAGTGGTTGCTGAGGACAACCCGGCGCTGTTCGATGCCGCGCGTGTGCCTTCGGTGGTGTTCACCACTCCCGAAATTGCCATGGTTGGTCCGACTCCCGCCGCACTCGATGCTGCCGGCGTCAGCTACAAGGTGGTGCGCAAGTCCTTCGCCTCCAACGGCAAAGCCTGCGCCATGGGCGCTTCGGACGGCACCGCCAAACTGCTGGTGGATGAAGCCTCCGGCGCGTTGCTCGGCGCCACCGTGCTCGGTGCGCACGCCGCCGACCTCGTGGCCGAAGCCACGCTGTTGGTCACCGACCGCACGCCGTTGGCCGATTTGCCTCGCCGATACATCCACGCGCACCCCACGCTCAGCGAAATTTTGTTGTAGCATCCATATTTTTCAAGAAAATAGAGGTAATTTCGCAAATTATCTCTATTTTTTTGAAAGGCGCGCAGAAACATTGCGCAGCGAGGTCGTAACTTTGCATCAGAAACTTAAAAAATCTCTGAAAAATGAAAACAATTGAAGGCTACAACGTAAAAATTTTCACTGATAACGTAGAACAAATCGCTATCGACCAAATCCGCGAACTGCTCTCCATCGACGTGTTCGCTGATAAAAAAATCCGCATTATGCCGGATGTGCATGCAGGCGCAGGTTGCGTAATCGGCTTCACCGGTGACCTCGGTGAGAAGGTAATCCCCAACATCGTGGGCGTGGATATCGGTTGCGGTATGCGCGTGCTCAACCTCGGTAAGCTCACCGACATCGACTTCCACGGCTTCTTCGAGCACATCAACAACACCGTGCCCTCCGGCATGCAATCGCGTGAAGACTGCACCGAAATGAAGCCCCTTACCGGCGAAGCTATGGACATCTACCGCGAAGCTAAGGAGTTGGTGAAGTCGTTGCGCTGCTACCGTTCGCTCAAGCAATCCTCACGCATCAACGCTTCCATCGGTTCGTTGGGCGGTGGTAACCACTTCATCGAACTCGACCAAGACGACAACGGCAACGTGTACTTGGTAATCCACACCGGTTCGCGCAACCTCGGTAAGCAAGTGGCTGAATACTACCAAGATATCGCTAAGCGTCACCTCTCCGACGGCGTGGATGAGTTTGAGGATTCCATCAAGAAGCTCATCGAGCAGTACAAGGCTGAAGGCCGTCGCTCGGAAATCCAATCGACCATCACCAAAATGCGCAAGCATCAGCCCGAGGTTGCTCCCAAGTTGCCGGAAAACCTCTGCTACGTGGAAGGTGAAGCTCGCGAGGACTACCTGCACGATATGCGCTTGTGCCAACGCTGGGCTGTGCTCAACCGCAAGCTCATCTCCATCCTCTTGCTGCAGTTCTTCCCCGACTGCGAGGTAATTGAAGAGTTTGAAAGCGTGCACAACTATATCTCCGACGAGAACATGGTGCGCAAGGGTTCCATCTCGGCTGAACTCGGCCAACGATGCATCATCCCGCTGAATATGCGCGACGGTTCGCTCATCTGCACCGGTAAGGGTAACCCCGACTGGAACTGCTCCGCTCCGCACGGCGCAGGCCGCGTGCTCTCTCGCACCGAAGCATCCAAACGCATCTCCATGGACGAGTTCCGCGAGGCTATGAGCGGTATCTACTCCGAAAGCGTGTGCGAGCAAACCATCGACGAATCGCCAATGGCTTACAAGCCCGCTGCCGAAATCATCGCCAACATCGGCGATACCGTCATCATCGACAACATCATCCGCCCCATCTTCAACTTCAAAGCAAAGAGCTGACCACCCGCGCGAATGCTCGGCTTCCGCCTCGCCACAGGACCCACAGCGGGTTCCGGCGAGGCGGCTTGTGGCTGGGCCATCCGGGTATGCCGAAGGTATGCGGCATTTTTTCTTTTTTTTTGGTAAATTATTTGGTAATTGAAAAATTTTGTGTAATTTTGCATTGTCTTTCCGCTGAAAGCCCTAAAGGGGGTTGCGCGGCGAGACGTTATGACATACAAAGGCGTACCTTACGCTTTGGTTTTGACTGCTGAGAATCTCGCAAATTCCATACACTTGTCAAAAACAAAGCAGCGGGAACGCCCCTTGTGGATGTGTACACCCTCATTGGCTCGGGATTGCTGTGCCAATGTCGTCATACATCACGTGGGGCTTTCAGCGTTGCTCGATCCTGACAAGTAGGCAATGCGAGAGCCTTCAGCAGTGGACCGGGCAAAGGACTGGCTCCACGTTTTTTATGCCCTAACCAATCTTTATCAACTAACCGCCGCCCGAGCCACGCGGCACATGAAACTATACCCTACAACCATGATTTTTGAAGGTAACAAAATTTTGTCGGAAGACACCCTCAAAACGGTGCAAGGTGCTTTGGGCAATTTGGTGGAGAAGGCCAAGGAGTTTGGCAAGTCACTCTCGCCGATGCTCGTGGCGCTTTACGACAAAATCGTGGCGATGGCAAAGGACCTCGCCAAGTTCAACACCTTTGGTTTGGAAACCGAAGTGCTGACCAAGCAACAGCTCGTCGACTTTATCAAACGCTACATCGCTAAAGGTAGCAACCAATCCGTGCTCGTAAAATCCGCAACCGAAGATGGCATCTTCGTGTACGTCTCTTTCGCTCGCGACCGCGAACTTCTCCCCGACTCCGACAACAAGTACCTCATCATCAAAGCCAAAACATTGGCACCTGAGGTGACTGAACTCTTCGGCGAAAACGAATTAATCATCCTTGAATAAGCAGCTATGTGGGAATCAATTGTTAACGCGTTTAAATCGTTTCTTCAACGCGTAAAAAACTTCTTCAGAAAAATCATCAACGGCATTCTGAACTTCTTCCGCGATGTAGTATCGTACTTCAAAGGGCTAAGACTGCGTCAGGGGACACAAGTTCCGTTTATTGCCAACCGTGAAAAATTCAAGGAGATGCTTCACAATGCTCCGGTAAAGAATGTTGGTATCTTTAGCGGCGTCTATAATGAGGTTACCGACGAAATCGAAAATGTTCAAGACCTTCAAGCTGATGCTCTTGACGCACAGACCAAACAGGTACTTGGTAATGAAGAACTTGTGGTTCTTTCCTAAAAACTAACTGAACATGAGTGCATTATCTATAGTCATTGGCGCTGCCGCCGGCGTAGCTGTTGTGGTAGGCGCAGCCGTGTATGCCAAGCGCAAGAAGGCATCCGCTAAGGGTGGAATCGATGCTGACAAAGTGGCCAAGGGGCTTCTTAACAACATCCCGACTGAACACGTCGACACGCTTGCTATGAAGGACATCGTGTTCTATTTCAAGAACTTACGGCTTAAGCAAGGCGAACACATTCCTTTCATTGCCAAGGCCGAGGCTTTCAAGACATCTCTCCAAGGCTTGGTGCTTGCCGTTTACAATGAAAAGACCGATAGAATCGAACACGTCAAAAACATCGTGGCCAAAAACGTGGAGCAACAGGTACTCGAAGTGCTTGGCAACGAACCTCTCGTAGTGCTGACGTAAGTAATAACTCTCTGGCCGGCAATGAATTAATTGCCGGTCAGTATTAAACTTATTCAAATTATGTGGGACTATATCTTTGCTCTATTGTTTGGAGCCGCTGTGGGTGCTGCTGTAGGTGCTGCTACCATTACCATAATTGACATTATAGACCAACGCAGCATTCAGAAAGCCGCTAAAGAACAATTCAAACAAGCTTTAAAAGCAATCATCAAAGAGAAAAAGAAGAACGCTGTCAAGGTAGGAATTTTCGGTCCGGATGATAATGAAATCGAAAGTGATTTCGAAATCGAATCCGAGAAGGGTGTTTCTTCTAACCTTTATGTTGGTCAAGTAATACGATTATAATGGAATTCAGTAATGACCTTATAAACGTGCCGTTTGCTTTGTCGCAAGAATTGCAAACCGTTGAAGATGAAATAATTGCAACGATAAAAGCCTTGCTCAACGACACGTATAGCCACATTCGCGTGGCGCCGCTTTTGTCGTTGCGTCCGTGGTGTGGCAAGCCCATCGTCCTTGATGTGAAAAACGCTGGCGACTTCGCTGATGCAGACGCATTTGCCGAAGACTTCCGTGCTTTCTTGCTCACCAAGGACGAATACTCAAAACTCCTCGCACCCTCCTACACTCTTTACATCAAATTAACACTCAAACAACCGGTGAACAACAATCCAACCAATAGCAATACCGCGGAGGCCACGGCCACCTTCACGTCCTCCGAGCCGCGATACAACTTCAACCAAATCATCCTTGACGAAGCCGTGCGCCGCGAAGTGTTCGATGCGCTGAAAATCATTGAATGCAAGGAACTTATCTACGACCAGTGGGGCTTCGGCGAAATTGACCCGATTCCGCGTAGTGTCCTAAACTTTTACGGCGAACCCGGCACCGGCAAAACTATGTGTGCTCACGCCATCGCCAACCACCTCGGCAAGAAAATTCTTGCGTTGAACTATGCCGAAATCGAGTCGAAATACGTGGGCGAAGCGCCGAAAAACCTCCAGAAGGCGTTCGATACAGCCAAGCAGGATGACGCCGTGCTCTTCTTTGATGAAGCGGACTCATTCCTCGGAAAACGCGTGGAGAACGTGTCGCAAGGTGCCGACCAGGCGCTCAATTCGCTTCGCAGTCAGATGCTTATCTTGCTGGAGGAGTTCCCCGGCGTGGTGCTGTTTGCCACCAACTTGGTGACTAACTTCGACCGAGCCTTCGAATCGCGCATTCTCAAGCACATTCGTTTCGAGCTTCCTAACCAAGAAGCACGCGCAGCTATCATCAAAAAGATGCTTCCGTCGCGTCTGCCAGTGAACCAACCATTTAGCGATGAAGAAATCTTCGAAGCGGCGGCACTTATCGATGGCCTGAGTGGTCGCGAAATCAAAAATGCCATCCTTGATTTGCTTCTGTCGAAGGCTCAACTCCATGACGATGCCATTCGTTTCACCATCGAAGATGTCAGAACAGCATTGGCCAAGAAAAAGAAGGAGAAGGACGACCTCAAGGCCGAGGAGAACCGTCGCCTCAAAGAACGAATCGAGCGCAAAGTGAAAGAGCGCATTCAGGAAGAAGCGGCTCAGGCGCAAGCGAAAGCTGAACAAGGCGAACAATCCCCGGAATCGACCGCAGAGCCGGCATCAGCGCCCAGCCAAGAACAAGCGAAGGATTCTATGAACTGATTGAATATTCCTCTTTATACGCGCTACATTCCTGCCGGATTTCCTATCTGCCTGTGTATTAATGCGGGCGGCGAGTGACTATTGGAGGGTGAAGGCGAAGTCGGTGCCGGGTGGGGTGAGAGGAAGGCCTGCGGCGGGTGGGGCGGGGGTGATGGTGAAGCACCCTACCCGGCCGGTGCGTTGGTACAGGGCGAGGGCCACGCGGCCCATGGTGTAGCGGAGGTTGACTTCGACCACGGCGTGGAGCATGGGGCCGGCGGGGGTGTCGGCCACGAGCATGTCGACACCCACGGGGCCGCAGTAGTTGGGGCCGAGGGCAGCGGTAAGTGCCTGTGGCAATGCGGTTTGGAGTTGGGCGATATGGTCGGCGGGCACGTGGGCGGTGATGCGGCTGAGGAGTTGGAATTGCGGCTCGACGTAGTTGCCGATGTAGGCTCCGGTGGGCATGGTGTCGAACACGGATAGGCCGAGGTATTGGCAGTGGCCGTAGGCGTAGTCGAAGAGCATGGCGAAGTCGAGCAGGCGGCGGGCTTGGCGCTCGACCAGCAGGGAGCCTTGGTGACGGATGGTGCCGGCGAAGCGGGCGAGTTGTGCTGGCGGCGTGTTGGCTTTGAGGAAGGATATGCCGCGACCGCTCGATGACCACGGCGACTTGACCACGCATGGGCCGGCGGCCAGCTCGGCGTAGAGGTCTTCGGCATGGAATATCTCGTGGGCGGGAGGCCAGATGGGGAACGGCAGCAGCGGCTGGAGAGCGTTGTTGAGCGCGATGGCTGTGCGGCGATGGCTGAGGGTGCGGATGGTGTCGAGTTCGCTGTCCGAGGGCAGGTTGTCGGCGGGAAAGCCGGCGTCGATGAAGGTTTGGCGGGTGGCGAAGGACCAGCCCCAAGGGTTGGGAGCAAGGTCGGTGGAGCCGTCCCAGGGTTCGGCTTCGATGCCGAAGCGTGATTGGATGTCGGCAAGCCAGCGGTCGTTGACGCCGCGGCAGAGCACGCGGTCGCCCTTTTCAGCCAGCCAGAAAGGCAAGGCGGCACCGCTGCGTGCTAATTTCACCGCGGCCATGGGCGGGGTGAATCGCACCGAGCCACTGGCAAGCGCGATGTCGTTCTCGGGATTGAAGAGCCACAGGCGTGGCCGTTGCCAGAGCTTTTGGTAAGCGACACGTGGGGCTCCGTCGGCGAGGTAGATGATGCCGCAACGGGTGAAGCCGCAGCGCTGTAGGGCCGTTTGCATGGGCTGATTGTCGGCGTGGGTGTCGATGCGGATGTTGGGGCAGATGCGGCTGCAGAAGCGGCAGGCGGCTTCGACCACGCGCGAGGTGGAGCCGTCGGAGGCGATGCGGTGGATGGTGCCGTATGGGGCGTCGTTGAGCCATTGGCCGCCATCAATATATTTATATGTGGAATCTTCGCCGAGGATGAAGGCGAATACGAAGCGGACGCGGCCATCGGCGTCGATGCCTACGTAGGAATTGCCTGCGGCAATGTCGCGGGCGATGTCGACGCGGCCGGGGTACTCGCCCGCCCACTGGCTAAGGTTGCCGCAGCGGCGCATGTACTGTTTGGCGACGGCATAGACCTCCAACACCGCCTCGATATCCTGTACTTGTGTTTTGCGAATGGTAATCATGGTGCAAAGTTATCAAATTTGGTCGTAATAGCCAATTATCTGCGAGATTTTTTGAAAAAAGTGGAGGAAAAGTTGGTGGAATGAGGAAAATTTTGTAACTTTGCAGTCGATTTGCGGCCGTGTGTGGTCGTGAACGACGTAACTAATTAAATAACAACTTATTTCACACCCAATGAAGTACGAAACCGTTTTCATTTTAACTCCCGTTTTGTCTGATGTACAGATGAAGGAAGCGGTAGAAAAGTTCAGCAAGGTGCTCACCGATGCCGGTGCCACCATTGTGAACACCGAGGAATGGGGCATGCGCAAATTGGCCTATCCCATCCAAAAGAAGTCGACCGGCTTCTACACCTTGATTGAATTCGAAGGTGAACCCACATTGGTTCGCAAGCTCGAAACCGCTTACCGTCGTGACGAACGCGTTATCCGCTTCCTCACTTTCCGTCAAGACAAATATGCAGCAGAATACGCTGCAAAACGTCGCAGCCTGAAGGCAAACAAAGCTGAAGCACCCCAAACCCAAGAAGCAAAGGAGGACTAAATCATGGCACAAGCACAATCTGAAATCCGCTACCTCACCCCCATGTCGGTAGACGTTAAAAAGAAAAAATACTGCCGTTTCAAACGCGCCGGTATCAAATATGTTGACTACAAGGACGCAGAATTCCTCAAAAAGTTCCTCAACGAACAAGGCAAAATCCTTCCCCGCCGCATCACCGGCACCTCGCTGAAGTTCCAACGTCGTGTGGCTCAAGCCGTTAAGCGTGCTCGCCACTTGGCTCTTCTGCCCTACGTAACTGACCTCATGAAATAATCAAGCTAAAGGACCACCAACATGAAAATCATTCTTAAAGAAGACGTTCGCGGCCTTGGATACAAGGACGACGTGGTAGAAGTAAAAGATGGTTACGGCCGCAACTACCTGATTCCCCAGGGTAAAGCCGTTGTTGCTACTCCTTCAGCTCTGAAGGTATTGGCAGAAAACCAACGTCAACAAGCTCACAAGCTTGCTGAAATCAAGGCTAAAGCCGAAGAAGCAGCCAAAGCCCTCGAAGGCGTGGCTCTCACCATCGGTGCAAAGACCAGCGCCACCGGCACCATCTTTGGCAGCGTAAACGCTATCCAAATCGCCGAAGCATTGGAGAAACTCGGTCACACCGTGGATCGCAAGCTCATCATCCTGAAAGAAAGCATCAAAGAAGTGGGCAAATACAGCGCCACCATCCAATTCCACAAGGAAGTGGCCGTGGAAATCCCCTTCGAAGTGGTAGCAGAATAATCCGCGCCACATACCGCACAAAAGCTCGCCCCACCCCGGCGAGCTTTTTTTGTGCCCGGGCGGCGGCGAGCAAGAGCTCGGAGCGGGAGCAAAAAGCTGCCTGGCCGGAGACGAAAAGGAGGGGCGGCAACCGGCGGTTGAATGGCAACGGCGCGGTTGGAAGATAGACTTCGCTGAAGCTCAGAGCCGTAACAAAAAAGCGGGCGGGTTGTCTATCGCTGGAGGGAAGATAACATGTGAAAATACAGGGAATTAAGAAGCAACCACAAAAATTATGAAGAAAAATACGCCAATTATTTGCACGGCTGAAAAATATTTTCTAAATTTGCCAAAGATTGGTAATGGCTGTATTAGCCTTATCAATCCGACATATTGATAAGGCGTAAATCTAAGCGCTTTTGTTTTGACAGTGTATGAACTTCGCAACTTCAAACTGTTCGTCAAAAACAAAGCAACGGATTCGCTCCTTAGGTGTGGTCTATCATCTATCCATTCTCACGATTAACAATCGTAAGCAATGGATAGAATTAGATACCTATCCTCGTGGAGTCAAATCACGTTGCTCGTTACCGATGAACAGGGCAATGCGAAGGCCTATACACTGTGGAACGGGCGACAAGAACCGGCTCCACGTTTTTATTTATATGCCGCAAGCAGATCCCCAACCCTCTGCACCGGAGCTAAGCAGATACAAACCACTCACATAATACCAAGAACAGAATTTTTCACCTTTATAACGCTACTTGCTTGTATACGAGCAAGCGAGCACGCACATAACTGTAATTTTGCAAACAACAAAACCAACAACTAAAAAATATGATATTAACTTATCTATTTGTCCCTTGTTTTTTGCCTATACTTGCATGGGTAGCTATTGCTATTGGTTCTCTAATAATAATAATAGCAATTTCAACAAAGCCGGACAAGAAAACTACGCGGATTGCAATCTTAGGCCTGAAGGCATCCGGAAAGACGACTTTATGGAATGGCCTTCGCGGCACACGCTTTTCCTCTGATTACCAAGTAACAGCCAAAGACCGCGTCAGAAGTTTTACTATCGAAAAAGGTGGTAAGGAGCTTACAATCGAAGAAAACTCTGACATTGGTGGTGATAACCAATGGGTTAGAGATTACGATGATCTGATTAAAGATGGCACATTCGTTTTTTACTTAGTGGATGCCACTGATAAAAAATCTGAATCACGATCCGATATCCGCTCCAGAGTCCAAAAAATCTGCGAGCACATGCAGACTATGAAGAATTGTGGAGTCAGAATCTTGATTACGCATATTGACAAATGCTCCGGTATGCAACGCGCTGAGATCATTTCCAGCATAAAAGAATGGCTGGATTTAGAATCCGTCAAGATAAATGGGAAGACAGCAAAGTACGAATACGATGCAGTGAATCTCACCTCGGCCTCTGACATTGAATACATCAAACAGATGATAATTGATAATGTATATGGGTAAAAGCATTCTATGGTATCAGCCACAAGACCCACGGGAAGATGATGTAGTTTTTCTCAACGGAGTCAAACTGACCGAAGTGGCTGCAATCCAAGAGAATTTCCGCATCATAGCGCATCTCACCGATGTTACAATCAATAAACGTAGCCCCTGGTGTGGTATGGCTGATGGGTACTTCTTCGTAAAAGGAGTGCTTGATGCCAAGGATAATCACGGCAGGACAATGGTGTTTCTTTATGCCACCGATCGGACAGATCCACAAGATGCTTGCCGCGCTGAATTGAGCGCCGCCGGGCTGAAGATGTCAGCGGACACGGCGAAGTGTTTAAAGCGTCGCAAGAATCGTTTATTAAATAAGCTCCGATCAAAGATCTGGACTTTCGCCATCTTTGGACTAATTGCGATTATTGCCCTAATTCTTTTATTTGTATAAATAACCGTATTAATAACATGGCTGAAAAAGCTAATATTATTGCCGTAGTGGATATAGACAAAGCCAACGGCATTCGAAAAGGGATGTACGATACCCCTACATTCGAAGTTTTAACTGTGGATGAATTTCATCAACTTGGAATCATTGCCCCTGAGCCACGGCTTGATAGGACCGAGTTCTACATTCGCGATCCGTACAAACCCAGTTCTTACTTTCGCATCAACGATGAGAATGTCGACAAACTGATGGTTGAATCGCGCTCAATAGCCATTCGCGAAGCGTTGGTAATGTTAGGTGCGAAAGACATCAGACTTTACAAAGACATTCACGACACAGAAAACAGCGAAACGAACGCAAAGGTTAAAGCTGGAGTACTTTGGGTAAATGGCGAAAGTGAGTTCAATTACCAAAAAGACTTCTCGCTGACAATTACCCAAAACATCGAGAGCCACGATCCCAACCGCGTGGCAGAAAACCCGGACGCTGTATTCACATATTTGCGTGAGCACAATTTGGCCAATGATGCCAATCTAATTGGGCTTGCCGAACGCTTACAGCGCAAAGGGTATCTTTCCGGCACAGAAACCATCGAGGTGACATTCCTAAGCGAGCTGCAAAGTGCTTTGAGCATCCTTTGCAAATTAAATGTGAAGGTATTCAATGCACAACTCGACTTCAATCACCAACAAAAGTCAACGCACTCCATCACGTATAAACTGAGCGTAGACTTCGGAATGCATAAGCCGCAGTAATGGCCAATCTCACATCATAATTTTACAGAACGATCAGCCATCACCATTCGGCGATGGCTGATTGTTCTTGCAAAAGACGCAGACTGCGCGGTTGGATAGCAGCGGCGCGGTTGGAAGATGGACTTCGCTGAAGCTCAGAGCCGTGACAAAAAAGCGGGGACGCGGCGGGTGGGCCATCCGGGTACCCCGAGGCAAGCCTCGGGGCTACAGGTGGCGGAAGGTGGGGGGCAGCATGGAGGTGGACGGCGCGGCCGGTGGGCCATCCGGGTACCCCGAGGCAAGCCTCGGGGCTACAGGTAGTTGGAAGGAGGAGGTGGGGCGATTTTTGGGAGGAGGGTGAAAAAAATTTGTGGGATTGGGGGAATTTTTGTAATTTTGTGCTTTAATGTGAAGTTTGGCTAATTTTTGCGAACTGTTATGAATGAAATTACGCATCGCTCCCCGGAAGAGGAGGATAAAATGATAGAAGCGGCGTTTGCCGAGGTACTGGATGGCTATCTGAAGTCGAACCACCGGAAGAAGGTGGAGATAATCGAACGTGCGTACCGGTTTGCGAAGGAGGCGCACAGTGGTGTGCGTCGTCGTTCGGGCGAGCCGTACATTCTGCACCCGATAGCTGTGGCTCGGATTGCGTCGCGCGAAATCGGGTTGGGTTCGACCTCGATTTGTGCGGCTCTGCTGCATGATGTGGTGGAGGATACCGACTACACCGTGGAGGATATCGCGCAGCATTTCGGGCCGAAGATTGCGCAGTTGGTGGAAGGTCTCACCAAGATTTCGGGCGGTATTTTCGGCGACAAGGCGTCGGCGCAGGCGGAGAATTTTCGCAAGCTGTTGCTGACGATGAGCGAGGATATTCGCGTGGTGCTGGTGAAGATGGCCGACCGCTTGCACAATATGCGCACGTTGGGGTCGATGGCTCCGAATAAGCAGTATAAAATCGCAGGCGAAACGCTCTATATCTACGCGCCGTT
>JBJEKG010000136.1:0-2893 GCA_051878535.1 Muribaculaceae bacterium | reverse complement strand
CGACCATAGCGGCACCATCTGCGATGAGTACGCGGCAACGCATCCCCAACTCGTGCGAGTAATACACCAGCAAAATAAAGGCGTTAGTGCTGCAAGAAACGTTGCAATTTCTACATCGGAATCAGAGTTTATAACTTTTGTTGATGGTGATGATTGGGTTGAGCCATCATATTTATATACGCTTTATGAAGGAGCCACGCTAACAAAAGCAGATTTATCCTGCTGCGGCTTGTCTTATGACAGTAACGAGGATGTTATTTCAACTTCGGTTGAGAATTGTTTTAACTCCTTAACTCGAGAAGAAGCATTTAGGCGGATTCTACTGGACAGTCAATTCTATGGGTACGGGTTTAACAAGCTATTTCGGCGCTCTTTAGTCGCGGATTTAAGGTTTGACGAGTCTCTGAAAATGTCAGAAGATATGTGGTTTGTGGTATCATACGCGACTAAGATTCGCAAAGCAGCCTTCAACTCGTCACAGCTATACCATTATCGAATGAGGGCCGGTTCGGCTACTGCGGATTTCAAATACTCTGATAAGTTTTTAACCGGATTGGAAGTCAACCGCCGCCTGATTGATGTCTATGGCCAATACGCGCCGCAGTTGCTCGACATTGTCATCTCCAACTTTGTAAAGACCAACCTCAACATCCTCGGGCGGATGAAGATTTCCGGACATCGCGATGACAATCTTAAAGCGCGCTTGAAGCAAAATATCGCGCAATATTGGCGCACTATGATGCGCTCAAAATTCGTGTCGCTATCCACCAAACTGAACATGTGGATGACTCGCTTGTGCCCCGGCGGCATGCTTCGCGCCAAACAACTCGTCCTAAAACGAAAATACCACTCATGAAAGTAGCCGCCATTACTTTCAACCATGCTCACAACCATGGCTCGATGCTGCAGACTTACGCTTTGCAGCAGTTTGTGACCGCCTTAGCCCGCGAGCGAGGTGTCGATCTGCATTATACCGTAATCGACTATGTAAGCGATTTCCAAAAAGAGCTATATGCTGTGTTCAAGCACAGCCTTTTGCCGCGCGACCTGCTTAAAAACCTAATCGCCCTTCGTCATTACAAAGCATTATCATCGCGCCACCGCAAATTCGAGCAATTCATCAGTCAACATTGCTCACTATCACGTAGATACGGCTCCGAAACCGAGCTGATGGCTAACCCACCGGTAGCCGACGTATATCTCAGCGGTAGCGACCAAATATGGAATGTGCGCGCTCGCGATTTTTCGCCAGTATACTATCTTCCATTTGCACGCCAAGCCCGGCGAATATCCTATGCCGCAAGTTTTGGCCCACTTAAAATTGATTGGAGTAAGTACGGCAACTTGCACATTGACAGCTTGTTGCAACAATACCGTCACATCTCTGTACGCGAGGCGGGAAGCGCCGACAACGTGGAACAGCTCACCGGCGCCCGTCCGCTCGTACACCTCGACCCCACATTCCTTCTCACCAAGGCACAATGGCAAGCCGTTCAAAGCGATGCCAATTACCGAGATGGTCGCTACATCCTGCTTTATTGCTTGGAACCGACACCACAACAGCTGCAAATGGCCAAGACCATATCAGAGAAACTCGAACTGCCAATCGTCGTGCTCCGCTACAACAACAAGCACGACTGGTTTAACCCCTTCGTTCACCGCTACGATGCCGGTCCGCGCGACTTCCTGGCCTACATCGACCACGCCGCTATGGTGCTCACCTCATCCTTCCACGGCACCGCGTTCAGCCTCATCTATCACAAGACATTCTACGTGTTCAACGGCCTGAGCGACAACCGCATCGCCCCAATCCTGCAAGCCACCAACCTCACCGACCGCTCGCTCAACACCATCGAAGACCTCGACCGTGTCACCCTCACTCCCATCAACCCACACCCCCTCGACACCTTTATCAACACCGAGCGCCACCGCTCCGCCCAATACCTTACCCAAGCCCTTTTCACAGAAAATGATTAGCGTAATTGTACCGGTTTATAACGTGGAGAAGTACCTGCGGCGGTGTGTCGACTCGCTGTTGGCACAAACCTACACCGACTTTGAAATCATCTTGGTCGACGACGGCTCCACCGACTCCTCCGCCCAAATCTGCGACCACTACACCGCCCTCGACCCCCGCATCCGCGTCATCCACAAAGCCAATGGCGGGCTTTCGAGCGCACGCAATGCCGGAATTGATGTTAGTATCGGAGATTACATCTGCTTTATTGATAGCGATGACTATATCAATGACAATATGCTTGGGAGCATGATTAAGTGCATAACTGACAATCACGCTGAAATATGTATGTGTGGCTATTCAATTGTAGAAGAACACAATCATACTGTTCACTCGATAACATTCAGCGAATCAAGGTCATATTCCACTGATGAAATATTTCGGGAAGTGATTATTCCTTTAAAAACAGCCGCTTGGAATAAATTATTTAGCCGCGCTTTAATTGGCGAAAACCGCTTTCCGGATGGACGTATTCACGGAG
This sequence comes from Muribaculaceae bacterium, assembly GCA_051878535.1. Lineage (GTDB taxonomy): Bacteria > Bacteroidota > Bacteroidia > Bacteroidales > Muribaculaceae > CAG-873. The sequence goes on along the minus strand of JBJEKG010000136.1, from coordinate 395 downwards.
AAGATTTGGTGTTTTTTCTTAACGTACTCCAAGATTCCACACGCGTATGCTCTACTGAGTATATTGGATATAACTATATTAAGCGTCCCAGCTCTATAACGACCTCTGCTTTCAATGCCGGATCATTTGATGAGGTTTGGTGTAAGGACGAGGCGTTGAAATTAGTTAAAGAAAAGTATCCGCAGTACAGTGATATTGCACTGCGTTGGTCTTTTCGGGCTCGTCTCAACCTTTTACGCAAAATTCATAACCTATCTGAGTACGCAACTACTGCCAATGATTATAAAGTATGGCTTTCTGAGAACTATCTCAAGAGTAAACGGTGCCTTACTTTTAAAGATAAGATGGAGTATACTGCTATTCGAACGAGTAAGCTCCTATACAGTTTTTTTATT
>JBJEKG010000135.1:0-2909 GCA_051878535.1 Muribaculaceae bacterium | reverse complement strand
TGGTCGAGGGTGCCGTTCTTCTCCAACTGGTTGATGACGGTGATGAAGTCAATGGGCTGCTGCGAGGCTCCAAGGGTTTGTATGGCCTCGTAGATGAGTGCGTGGCGCGGGTCGTAGAACGATTCCGGGCGGAGCATGTCGCACACGGTGGTGTACGCGTCCTTCGAGATAAGGATGGCACCGAGCACGGCCGCTTCGATGGGTGTGTCGCTTGGCGGACGGTGGCCGGCGAGGTCGACAGCGTCGGCCGGCTTGTTCGGCTTCTTTGCAGAGCGTGAATCTTGCATATTATTGGAGACGGAAGTTGTAACCTACTGATATTTCGATAGATGTGGAGCGCGAGGCGCTGAAGGTGTCGGCTTTGGATGAGGGGAACACGTTGCCAAGGCCGAAGTAGTAGCGTGCTTCGAGGGTGATGGAGCGGCGCGGCGAGAGGTAGTACTCGCAGCCTACGCCGGCTGTGATGCCGTAGTCGAACTTATTCTTGACATCCATGGCCAACTGCTCGGTATGTCGCTGACGTTCAGGCCAATCGGTGACGGATTCGAGGTTGTTATAGTCGAAGTTGGCGCTCTTCGATTCGCCAATCATATAGCTGAACTCGGGTCCGAGGTTAATGATGGCTTTGAAGCGTTTGCTGCCGAAGGAGATGTGGGTGAGGATGGGCAGGTTGATGAAGGTGAGGGTGCGCGAATACTGCAGCGGCGATTCCTCGAAATCCTCCTTCCAGCCGCGTTGCACCCAGCCGAGTTCGGCAATTACGCCCACGTGGCGTTCTTCGGCGTAGCGAATTTGCACGGCGCCGGTGGAGCCGAGCTTCCAGCCCTGGGGGACTGATGGCGAGATGTCTTGCTTGGCCATGGTGACGCCGCCGCGCACACCCACGGAGATGTGGGGCACGTAGTGCGCCTGCGCTGCAGCGGGAAGGGCAGCCAGCAGCACCAATACACTGAGTACTAAGGTTTTAACGCACTTCGACGGTAACATTGTTGTCAGTGTTAAAGGTGATGATATACAGGGCAGTGTTCACCGGACCGCAGCCGGGGCGCACCTCTTGGTCGTAATCAAACTCGAAGGATGATTGGAGGCCGTTGTGCGAACTGTCTTCGCCTTGCACGAGCCGGCCGTTGGAGACTGAGAGGCCGGTAATCAGATAGTTGGCAGTATCGTAGCCGAGCATAGCCTGCGAGGGCACCAAGTCGGCGGGCGCGTTGCCGTAGAGTTGTTGGAACTTATACTGGAAGCTGATGACCGAGGGCGAGCAGTCGTCGGCATAGAAGCGAGAGTAGATGACGGCATCGAGGCGGTGCAATTGTGTCTTTGCATCGCTGCGGAAGGCCGTCCAGTCGGGATAGCCCACCAAGGCGATGGAGGTGGGATCAGCTCGTTCTTCGCGATAGGCCAACAGCGCCGGGGCGAACTTGTTGAACTCGTTGAGGGCGCCGGATGCGGGGATGAACACGTACATACCCTCGGGGTCGAGGTCGGCCAACTCGCTCTGGGTGAGCATGTTGGAGTACTGAATGTCGACGGTTTGGATGCCGGCAGCTTCGTAGCGCGAGCGCAGGTAGTCGGTGAATGCAATCTTCTCACTACGGCCGCCGCGGCAGATGAGGAACACCGGCGTGTAGCCCATGAACGTGTCGAGGAAGGTGTCGGCGGCACCTTCGTACATCATCTGCGCCGGGATGTTTGCTTGATAAATGTTAGTATCACACTTGTAGGTGGTATCTTGCACGGCGAAGAGGTTGAGCACCCTACCCTCGGAGGCGAAGCCGGTGGCATGCATGCGGGCGAAAGCGTCGTCGGAGGGAATGACCACGGCGGCATCGCGCACCGCGGGCGTTTGTAGCAGCGAGTCGGTACGTTCGGCCGAACCTTCGGTGTCGAGGATGGTCAGGTGGATAGGTGTGCAGGAGTCTTTGCGCTCGTCGAGGGCCATGAGGAAGCCGCGCACAAACTCGGTGGCGGAGCGCGCTTGCTTGGCGTGCTCGTCGCCGTTGAGCATCAGCGGCAACAGCAAGGTGACGTTGGCCACGGGAGCCTCGGAGTAGTCTTCAACCACTTCTGTGACAGCCGGTTGCGGCATATTGATGCGGTAATCCGACTCGGCGGGAGGCACGATGACCGTATCCTCGGATTCTTCCTCCGGCTCAACCTGCGGCTCGGTGCGCACCGGGGTAGCTTGCACCGGTTGCTCTGTGCGCGAGGGCGTTTCACCTCGTTGGGGCGTGGCTGCAGAGGCGTCGGCGAGGCCGGTGATTGAACCGGGAATGGTGAGGATATCGCCATTGCGAATGCCTTGGTCGGCCCACGGGTTCAGCGCGATGATTTGGTCGGGCGTACAGTTGAAACGGTGCGCCAAGCCAAACAATGTCTCGCCCTTCTGCACCTTGTAGCGGAAGGTCGGGCCGGAATACTCGGGCAGGGGCGAGGAGGCGGCCACGTCGGCGGAGGTCACCGCCAGCTCCTCGGGCGAAGCCACGTCGGCAAACTGGTCCACCGGCAGGTAGATGGTCACGCCCTCACTCACACCATCGGCCACGCCCGGATTATAGAGCAAAATATCGCTGCGAGTCACGCCGATTTTGCGAGCGATGCTCAGCACCGTGTCGCCTTTTTTGGCGGTATAGTAGTAATAACGCGTATTATTCACCGTCTTCACCGGCAAATCCAATGCATTAGCAGTCAGCGACATAACCATCGCCAACGCAGCAAAAGCCAAATATCGAAAGCCTAATTTCATCTTCAAAATAATATTTCCACCGCAAATTTACAAAATTTTCCCGTCATAGCCAAATAAAAGCGGAGAGCTGACACGGCTCTTTCATTTAAAACATAGATTCGTGACAATTAAACGTAAAAACGTAAACGTAAAACGTATAATTGGAATAAAACTACGTTCTACG
>JBJEKG010000134.1:0-2926 GCA_051878535.1 Muribaculaceae bacterium | reverse complement strand
GCCTCTCGCCCACGCCCGCCGTGGCCGGTTTGCCACGCGAGATTTCGCTCAGCCGCATCGACCGCATCGAAGACTTCGACCGCGGTTGCTACAGCGGATACATCGCTGTAATTCAAGGTGATACACTTAGCGCTTACGTCAACCTCCGCTGCCTGCAGTTCAACGCCGATGGCCGCTACTGCATCTACGCCGGCGGCGGCATCACCGCCCAAAGCGACCCGCAAAGCGAGTGGAACGAAACCACCGCCAAAATCAACTCCATCCTCTCAATCCTAACAAGCAAATCCAACGAATGAACAACCCTAACCGCCCCGGCGGTGTTATCATAATCCTACTCACAGCCGTGGTCATTGTGGCCGCGCTCTCCCTTGTGCCGTGGGGTAAGCTCACCGGTAACATGTTGAAAGACTTCAACTTACTCGGCGACCTGTTCCCCACCGAACACGCCTCATACGAAACTCACGAAGAGCTTGACCCCGAGTTGGCCAAGCTCGCCCAGGAGCCGGAGGTGATGCCGGACAGCACTGCCTCCGACAGCGTCCACGTGGCCGGCTCGACCAATTCCGGCGCCATTCCGCTCGACAGCATCGACGAAAACTTTGAAGCACCGCGCTCGGGCGAGGTGGTGCTCATCGAAGACTATACATTCGACGGCTCAGGCCTGCGCCGCCTGCGCGCCGCCTTGTCGCAAGCCGCCACACGCAACGTGCGCATCGCCGTCATCGGCGACTCCTACATCGAAGGCGACATCTTCACCCAAGACGTGCGCGCCGCGCTCCAATCACAGTACGGCGGCAGCGGGGTGGGGTACATGCCCGCTTACTGCGAGTTTGCCGGCTTCCGCCGCTCCGTGCGCCAAAGCGGTAGCGGCTGGCACGAGCGCGAAATCCGCAAGATGCGCAATCACGATTACCGCATCATCGCCGGCAAGTATTACGTGGGCTACAATGGTGCCAACGCTCGGTTCGAGGGCACAAAATCGCCCGCGCACGTCGACAGTTGGGACCGCACCTTGGTGCAAGTGGTGGCTCCCGCTCACAGCGGCACCATCACCCTCACCGCAGCCGACGGCACATCCACCTCGCAAGCCATCGAGGCCTCCGGCGCGGTGCAAACCGTGCGCTTGGACGCCCACACCACATCCGTAAAACTCTCATCCACAGTGGATTCATTGGTAGTACTGGGCGTTTACCTCGATGCCAATACCGGCGTAAGTGTCGACTGCATGTCGCTACGCGGCAACAGTGGCATAGGCCACCGCAACCTCAATGCTGAAATCATCAGCCAACAGCGCCAAACCGTTGACTATGACCTCATTATCCTCGAATTCGGCATCAACGCGCTCAGCTCCGACCAGTCGGACTACAGCTACTATGCCAAGGCCATGACCCGCGCCGTGCAAGCTATCCAAAGTTGCTATCCCAACTCGGTGGTGATGCTCATGGGCATCGGCGACCGCGGCCACAAGCAAGGCGGCTCGGTGGTATCGATGCACACCTGCCCGGCCATGGTGGCCGCCCAGCGCTCAGTGGCTCGCGTCACCGGTTGCCTGTTCTGGGACACCCGCGCCGCACAAGGCGGTGCCGGTGCAGCCATCGACTGGCATCGCCGCGGCTTGGTCAATGCCGACTATATCCACCTCAACCACAAAGGCGGCGCCGAGTTCGCCAAAATTTTCATTAACTCACTCAACCTCTCCCTAAGTGAATAAGCTAATCTACATTTCATTATTTGTAACAGCCGCAATGGCAAGCGTTTGGGCCATGGCACGCGATGACAGCCAGCAGGATGTGCGCGAGAACCCGCAGATGCAGGTGGGCGACACCTTGGCGTTGCGCGACAACCAATACCCGGCATTCATCAACAAAGCGGCCAACCACATCGACCTCAACGGGGCCGACTGGAGCGACTTGGCCGTGCGATTCACCTACTGCGACTCGCTGCCGGTCAACGTGTTGCACATCGGCGACTCGCACCTGCAATGCGACGTGTCCACCGACATCGTGCGCCAAGAATTGGTGGCACTGTATGGCCGTAGCCATGGCCGCGGACTTGTGGTTCCGTTCAAATTGGCCGGCACCAACCAGCCATACGACTACACCATCACCTCGCGTTCGTCGTTCAATAAGTCCACGCTGCTCAAAACGCCCTGGACGCTCTCTATGGGCTTCACAGGCATAGCGCTCAGCGCCACAACTCGCCTATTCGACTTCTCCATCAACGCCCCGGAGGTGTTCGACCAAGTTACCATCTACTTTTCCGGCAGCGCCCCGGTGGTCAACGCCGTCATGACCGAGTTAGGTCCGGCAGCTTACTACGTGAGCCGACCCACCGAGTCAACACTCGCAGTCACCATGGTCGACAACGTCAAAACCGTAGACCTCTCGCTCGGCGCCGCCGACAACTCCACCGTCATCCACGGCTTCAACCTCCAGCGCGGCGAAACCGGCATCTCCTACCACGTAATCGGCAACAACGGAGCCACTTACAACCACTACAACCGCATCCAAGGCTTCTGCGCCAACGCCGCCACACTCGCACCCGACCTCATCATCATCAGCCTCGGCACCAACGAAGCCTTCGGCCGCGTGGTGGCCTCTGAAGTCACTGCGCAAATCGATATGTTGGTCAAAAGCTTGCGCCGACACAACCCCGGCGCACAGTTTTTGCTCGTCACCCCGGCTGAATGTCAGCGCCGCCAACGCTCACGCCGCCGTCGCCGCTCGTCGACTTACGTGGTCAACGACCGCGTGGCGCAGGTGCGCAACATCATCATCAACTATGCTCGCACCAACCACATCGCCCTCTACGACTGGTATGCCGTGGCCGGCGGCGCCGGGTCCTCAACCAAGTGGCTCAACAATAAACTCCTCAACACCGACCGCATACACCTCACCATGGCCGGATACAAACTGCAAGGCAATAT
>JBJEKG010000133.1:0-2936 GCA_051878535.1 Muribaculaceae bacterium | reverse complement strand
AACTATCTAATCAAACCGGCTAACTGATGCAACTTATTTTTTATTCATTACTAAATAGATTGCACAAGTGTTGAAGTCGATTTCCCAGTGGCCGTTTTCGGTGCGTTCCCATTGATACTTTTGCGCCATCGAATCCCACCACTGCTGGAAGCGGGTGGAGGTTTCGCCAAGGTCTTTCACCAACTTCTCATACAGCTCGGAGTTGTCGGCGGTGATGATTTTGGCCAACTCGCCGAGGCCATTGCGGCGCTCAAACAGCGCCAGTATCGCATCGCGTTCCGCTTCGGTCACGCGTCCTATTTCTTTCTTCATAGTTTATCGTTTTATTTTGTCGAATGGGTCGAGGTAATCAATTTCGGGGATGTCGTTGTCGGGCAGGAAGTCACCGATTTGTCGGATGTCGCTCAGCAGTTGGCGCGAGGCATTTCTTTCGAGGTGGGCCACAACGCATTGCTCGCGGCCGGGGGTGTTTACCTCCAGAGTCAAGCGGCGGTTGAGCCACACGCACCGTCGACACTGGTATGCATCGCAGATACGGCAGATGGGAGCGTGGGGCAGGTCGTACAACTGCTTGTTGGGGATGTTCACTCCGGTTTCTACATCGCCCACCGAGGGCGACTTGTCGAGGTAGAACGCGGGGCAGATGTAGAATCGGCCAGCGGGCGCGAGGGTCACGGACTCGCTGCCGGCATTGCAGTTGTTCATCTCGTTGAGCACCATGCGGTCGGTCAACAGGTTCAGTTGCACGGCGTGGCCGTTGGCATACTGCTGCTTCACGGCAGCGGCCAATTGCGCCAAGGTGGCACGGTAGCTTTCGAGCGCGGTATCGGTGGCGGCAGGAATGTCAGTAAGGGCCACGTTCACGCGGTCGACTTTGGCCAAAGCCTCAGCCAAGGTGCCGGTGTTGGCGGCCAAGTCGACCATCGACGTGCGCACCAAGTAGGCTTGGCCGGCACGGAAGTCGTAGTCGGCAAAACCATTCCAGCCATCGAAGGCCACGACGGCAGCGGCGGTGCGCAAGGCTTCATCCTCACAACGGTTGCCCACAATGTCGGCATGGTCGATGGTGTGAATCACCTCCTTCAACTCGGTGCTGACCTCGCGGTCGGGGTACACAAACTGGATGTTAAGGTTCTCAGTCATAGCCCAAAAGATGGCTTTGCGGAGCGTCTGCGCATCGATGGTGCGCCCGGCTGTGCCTTGCGGGTAGTGGCAGAACGACACCGAATCGTCAGCCAACTGTACTATCAGATATTTCAACATAGTTCAACAGATTTCGGGGTTAGACGATTGCGGTTTATTGCGTTCAAACTCCTCGCGCTCACCCTGCAATTCGAGGTGGCGGTAGAGTTTATTCCAGTAGTAATTGTTGGCGCGCACACGCGCTTTGTGCATCAGGCAGATGGCTGTGGCGCGTTGGTAGATGGTGGCGGTGTCGGCGGCATCGTAGTTTTCGCCTTGACACCAAGCGCAACCGCTGGCTACATCGCACTCCACGCACTTCTGCGGCGACTGCGACAAGCGGTCGAGCGTCAAGAACGGCCGCAACTTGTTTTGGTCGATACCATCATCGACATTGCCAATGATAATCGGGCGCTTGCTTCGGAGCGAGTACGCCGCAAAACGGGTGCAGGGGTAGAAATTGCCGGCGGCATCCACCGAGAGCATCTTGCCCGCGCCGCACCAGTTCTGATTCTCCTTGACCGGATCCAGCGGCTTGCCGATGATTTCCGAGAAGAACGAGCACTGATTCTCGCGGTATAAGTCGTTGTCGATTATGGCGTCGGCCAACTTAAGCAACTGTTGCTCAAAGAGTTTGTCGTCACCTTCGTGCCACACGTCCTCGAACACGCAGTTGATGTTAACTTCGTGAATACCAAGCGAGAACAAGTGCAACACGCTCTCGCAGATATACGGAATGTCGGCCGAGCTAATCGTCACCTTGGTGGCCGCAGTGGGGAACTGCTCCAGCCACAGCGGGATGTTGCGCACCACGGCTTCGTAGCTGCCGCGTTCCGGCCCGTCGCCCTTCCAAATTCGGTTGAGGTCGTGTTTCTTCTGCGTGCCGTCAATGGTGATGCCAATCGACAGGTGCTCGCGATTCTTCTTGATGAAATTCTGCACCTTCTCGCTGTCATAGTTGATGCCATTGGTAGAGAACGAGAATCGATAAGAGTTGAACCAGTGGTGATTAAGCCTGAACATCTCAGTTTTAATATAATCACAAATTTGGTCGATTAAGTCAATCTCCAAGAACGGCTCGCCGCCGATAAAATCCCAGATGACCGACTCCTCGCGAAACATTTCCTCATGACCAAGCACATAGTCAATGGCCTTCTTGGCAATCGGCCACGACATCCGCTCCTTCTCATTCTTGCCAACAAGGTAGCAATACTTGCATGCAAGCTGGCAGTCCTTGGTGACAATAAACGTGATGTTCTTGGCCATCCCGGCCTGCCAAACTGCATCTCTTTCCTTTATCATATATGTATCTTATTTCATATCAGCATCTGATAACCATAATATTGGCTATCAGAAGCTAACATAGATGAGGCACCTCGTTTAGTAAGCAACGACAGCGCAACTACGGGAACAACTGCCTTGGCATGTTCCGTGACAAGCGCCATTGCAAACAATTGTGCAAGTACCTTTACAAGAGCTTTGGCAACCGGTGTAACAACCGTGGTAGCAATAATGGCCGCAATCACCGGGACAACCTGAATCGCCTTGGCCTTCATGTGTAGTAGCATGGCCTACTACCGGCACGTTGGCGAGTACCACGGCGCCGAGGATGGGGAGCACACCCTTGGCGGCGGCTTTGAAGAAGCTGCGGCGAGATTGGAGTTCGTCCTTTTTCTCTTTGTCTTTCATAACTTTAACAGGGACCAATGTAAAAAACCGGTTGTTAAATTCTGTAAAAGTTCGTAACTTTGCAG
>JBJEKG010000132.1:0-15230 GCA_051878535.1 Muribaculaceae bacterium | reverse complement strand
CGAAGCCACCACCGACGAAGCACCCCAAATCGCCGCCATGTCGGTCGACGATCTCATGGCCAACCCCAAAGCATTCGCCAACGAAACCATCGCCGTCGAAGGCCTCTGCCAACACATCTGCAAGCACGGCGGCACAAAGGCGTTCATCGTCAACCCCGACACCACCGCACAAAGCGAAAACGTGGTGTTCTGCGTCGCCACCGACCAAATCGACGGTGCATTCTCCCCCGAAGCGCCCGGTAAACTCATCACCGCCATCGGCCTGTGGTCGCCAATCGTAAAAACACGCAGTGAAATCGTGGCCATGGCCCAAGCCGAACAAGCCCAACAAGCCGAAGCAGACCACTGCGATTCCGAAGCTCGAGCCAACGGCCGCGCCACCCAATGGCTCGCCGAACTCCAGCTCAACTGCACCGCCACCGGCGACACCACCTTGGTCATCGGCTACCAACTCCAAGTCACCTCCTACACCCTCACCCCCGCCAACTAACCCCCACCCCACACATACAACGAAGGGACAAACCTACGAAAAATCAACGCTTTACGTAGAGTTTCGTCCTTTCGTTTCTTCGTTCTTTCGTATATCCTAATTAAACGCGTCTTTTTTGCCATTTTTTCTCCAAATCACTTTGCCATCTCAATTATTTGTCGTAACTTTGCAGAAAAAGTAAGAATTATGGCACGACCTATTGCAGAAACCCCAATCCTCACCGGCAGAGACGCCCGCCGCTTCCAAGAAGAAATGCGCCGCGTTGAAAGCCTCACTATCGAGCAGCGCAAAGAAAACCGCCGCCGATTTGAAGCAGCCGTTGCCGAAGCTGAAAAACGCATCACTATCTGCATCTAACCGAGAGCTGTGCCGCGCCTTATTTTCGTCTCCGGCCAGGCTGCTTTAGCAGCCCGCTCGGCGTAGCCGAGCCATCCCTCCCGCGGCTATCTACCCGGCTAATCAGTAGCTGTCCTCGTACTCCTCCGGGTCGTTCGCTTCCTCGTACTCTTCGTAGTAGTCCTCGTAGCCCTCGTCGTAGCCTTCGTCATAGCCCTCTTCATAGCGGCTGTCGTCGTAGTCGTCGGCGATGTCGGAGCGGTCGTCATTGTCCAAATGATGACGACCACTCAGGTGTGAGGCGGCGCCCCATGCCACGATAGCGCCGGCTGCACCGATGCGGCTTGTGCCACCTGCCAATGACTGATTACCGCCGGCCTGAGGTCGACGCTTCATACAAATGACCAATACCACGGCCACAATCACAATCAATACAATGATAATCAGCACCATAACAGCTTACATTTTAGCGCGTGAATACAATATGATAGCAATGATGCCGTAGATCACGTTGGGAATCCACATGGCTATCATCGGCGAGGTCAGCCCCGAGTAGGCGAAGCTCTGCGTGATGGCCATGAACAGGATGTAGCTGAAGCTCAACACCAGTCCGATGCCGATGTTCAACCCCAAGCCGCCCTTCACCTTGCGCGCCGACAGCGCCATGCCTATCACCGTGAGAATGAACGCCGCCGCAGTCATAGCGTAGCGGCGGTGGTATTCCACCTCGAAGCTCTGGATATTAGCCACACCGCGCTGCTGTTGTCGCTCGATATACTGCGCCAACTCCGGTGTGGTCATCTTCTCGTGGTCGTTCGAAGCGATAAGGAAGTCGCGCGGTTCAAAAGGTATCACCGTATCGAGCGACGACCCGCGACGAATGTACTCGCGGTTGTCGTGGAAATCGCGTATCACATAATCATACACGCGCCACGAGTAAAGCGTGTCCCACCGAATCGACTGCGCCGTCAACCGCGACACCAGCTGTTTGTCCTCGTTGAACGACTCCAACTGAAACCGGCTGCCGTTCTTGGCCAGCGCATCATAGCGACCAATGAACGCTATCTCGCCCGGTGCAACCATCAGCATGATGTTCGCGCCGTAGTCCACGCGCTTGTTCTTTACGTATGTATTCGTGTAATCAATACGCTTCACATTCGCCGGTGGAATGATATACGCACCCAATACCCACGTCGACACCGCTATCACCAACGCCGAGAACAGGTAGGACCGCAGCATCCGCCTAAAGCTCATACCGGTGGATAGCATCGCCACTATCTCGTTGTGACTCGCCAACTTTGAGGTGAAGAATATCACCGCGATGAAGGTGAACAGCGGCGAGAACTGGTTGGCAAAATACGGCAAGAAGTTCACGAAATAATCCACGATGGTGGCTCGAAGCGGCGCGCGCAAAAACGCGTCCAGCTTCTCGTTGATGTCGAACATCACCACGATGGCCAGCAGCAGCAAGATTGAGAACACGTATGTGCCCAAAAACTTCTTGATGATATATCGGTCGATTACCTTGAACATGTTCGTAACTATTTTTAGAGTCGACGCATCAGTTTCTGCACCATCTCGGCCTTCCAAGCCGCGAAGGTGCCGTCGAGGATATGATTGCGAGCCTCGCGCACAAGCCACAGGTAGAAGGCCAAGTTGTGAATCGACGCAATCTGCATCGCTAAGATCTCGTTGGCGGCAAACAGGTGGCGCAGGTACGCCCGCGAGTAAATGCGGTCGACCTCGCACTCGCTATCCTCCCAGATGGGCGAAAAGTCGGTGGCCCATTTGAGGTTGCGCATGTTCATGGTGCCCTCGGGAGTGAACAGCATACCGTTGCGTCCATTGCGCGTAGGCATCACGCAGTCCATCATATCCACACCGCGGTCAATGGCCTCGAGGATGTTGGCCGGAGTGCCCACGCCCATCAAATAGCGCGGGCGGTCAGCGGGCAGTATCTCATTCACCACCTCTATCATCTCGTACATCACCTCGGTGGGTTCGCCCACAGCCAACCCGCCGATTGCGTTGCCCTCCGCGCCGAGGTCGGCCACATACTTAGCCGAATCGCGCCGCAAATCAGCGTAAGTACACCCCTGCACGATGGGGAAGAACGCCTGACTGTGCCCGTAGTGCGGTTGGGTGGAGTTGAAATGGTCCCAACCGCGGCGGAGCCACCGCTTGGTCAGCTCCAACGACTTGCGCGCATACTCATAATCGGACGTGCCCGGCGGACACTCATCCAACGCCATCATGATATCAGAGCCAATGATGCGCTGGATGTCCACTACCTTCTCCGGAGTGAACAAGTGCTTACTGCCGTCGATATGACTGCGGAAGTAAGCGCCCTCCTCCGTGAGCTTGCGGTTGCTGCTCAGCGAGAACACCTGGAAGCCGCCGCTGTCGGTCAGTATCGGTCCGCTCCAGCCGTTGAACCGATGCAGACCGCCCGCCTGCGCTATCACATCCATACCCGGACGCAAGTACAGGTGATAAGTGTTGCCCAAAATGATTTTAGCCTTCACTTGCGAGCTTAACTCACTTATATGCACAGCCTTAACAGCACCAACGGTGCCCACCGGCATAAATATCGGGGTAGGTATGCGGCCGTGGTCAGTGACAATCTCACCCGCACGCGCCGACGAGCCTTCTGCAGTCTTTATCAGTTCAAATTCCATATCTTCATTCAAATAGAGACCACAAAGTTAGCAAAAATCACCGAATCCACCACCATTTCCCAAAAAATTTCCCCCACTTTCCTGCAAAAACCACCAACCACCGCGCAAATTCCTCCAACAAATTGAGAACTGTTAATCCAAATTATTCGTATTATCAGTTCGCAAAACCACCTGCCTTTTTGCCGCGGTTCAGTAGCGCGCGAAGCCTTTTTGCACCCGCTTCGAGCTCTTGCTCGCCTTTATGCGGGTATAATTTATGTTAATGCCGACCCTTTATTATAAATATGTGAGTATTTTTTTGTAACTTTGCACTATGAAATTTTTACAACAAATTTTACTGTTCATATTGTGCTCCGCGCTCACTTTGTGCCTGTGGAGCTGCTCCGATAACGACGACCCGGCGCCCGCTGAGCCCGTCGACCGCACCGTCTTAGTTTATATCGTGGCTGCCAACTCGTTAGGCATGAATGTCACCATAGGCAATTCGCTCTACCGCGCCGTCGACTCCCTCGACATCGAAGAAATGACCGCTGCCATCGTTGATAACCACGCCCTCGGTAATCAACGATGGATCGTATTCCACTCCACCTATACCGACTCCAGACTCATCGAAATCTCAGCCAACGGCACCCGCGTGCTCAAAACCTACTCCAACGAGCCGGCCATAACAATGGCTCGTATGGAGCAAGTAATCGCCGACACAAAGGCCCTCGCACCCGCCCGAAAATACGGCATCGTACTCTGGAGCCACGCCGACGGCTGGCTGGAGAACGGAATCGCGGAAGAGCTCAACCCGCTCTCGTTCGGCTACCACCAAGGCAAGCGTATGAACTTAACCTCCCTGCGCATGGTCCTCGAAGACAAGGGCTTCGACTTCATCTACTTCGACTGCTGCCTCATGGGCGGCATAGAAGTGGTCTACGAGCTTCGCCATTGTGCCGACTACATCGTAGCATGCCCCTCGGAACTACCCCGCGACGGCTCTGACTACGTGCTCAACGTCAAGGAGATTGCCGACGGTAGCGAGCAAGCTCTGGTGCGTGCCGCCACCAACACCTTCAACCATTACAACTCTCAACTCATCCCAGAAGACCGCACCGCATCCGTCTCCGTAATCCGCACCGCCGGTCTTGACGCCTTGGCGCAAGCCGTCATCCCCATCTACGATGCCACGCCAATGGAGCACCCGCTCTCCATCGTCACAAACTACTACGGCAGCGCCACCACTCGCCAAGCATACTACCTCGACTTCGGCGAATACATCGAAGCCCTCTGCAACGCCTCCAACCTCGACCCCACCCTGTTGCAAGCATTCAACAACGCCTTGGACAACGCCGTCATCTACCATGCCGCCACACCCAAGCTCTGGAACCAATGGCCAATCTACAACAACAGCGGACTATCCACCCGCGTGTTCAACAACCCCGAAGACTTCAATATCAAAGGCTACAACCGCCTCCAATGGGCAGCCGATGTAGTCTCTCACCATATCCACTAACTCTTAACTCAGGTTTGCAATGATTCCTTATTCACTTTTAGCTCAAATCCCGGCCGAGGTGGTCGACTCCCTCAAGACCATCGAACAGGAAAAGGCCGCCGCGTGGCGTTCCCTACCCCTCGATGAAGCCGTCGACAAATTCGTCAGCGGCCTTATCGAATTGGCCATCAACATCCTCATTGCCGCTATCGTGTTCTATGTCGGCAAGTTCATCATCAAGAAAATCTACAACTTCGTGCTGAAGCTTCTGCTCAAGCGCTCAGTCGACATCTCCCTCACCACCTTCCTGCTCAGCACAGTGAAGATGGTGCTCTACTTCATCCTCATCGTCACCGTCATCGGTATCCTCGGCATCGAAACCACCTCATTCCTTGCCCTGTTTGCCTCCGCCGGCGTGGCCATCGGTATGGCCCTCAGCGGCACCCTCCAGAACTTCGCCGGTGGCGTACTCATCCTCCTGCTCAAGCCCTACCGCGTCGGCGACTACATCGAAGCGCAGGGCTTCGCCGGCACTGTCAAAGAGATTCAAATCTTCCACACCATCATCACCACCGCCGACAACAAGGCCATCATCATCCCCAACGGCGGCCTTTCCACCGGCTCGGTCAACAACTACTCCCGCGAAGAATACCGCCGCGTAGACTGGTCAGTAGGCATCTCTTACGGCAACGATGTGGACGTTGCACGCAAAACAATCCTCGCCATGTTGCTCAGCGACGATCGCGTCGTCAAGCAATACATCGAAGACGACAAAGCCGCTCGCCACATCGAAGAGCAACAACCGTCCAACGACGACCAGTCCTCCGACGACCAACCCAAAGGCTTCTGGGCACGTCTGTTCTCGCGCCACAAAGAGCGTGTGGAAACTTGGCGACAAGCCCACACCAAGCCCACCGCCCAAATCATCCTCCCAAAGGCCGACTGCTCGCCCGTGGTTTTCCTCGAAAACCTCGCCGACAGCGCCGTACAGCTCAAAGTCCGCGCCTGGACCCGCTCGGAATTCTACTGGGGGCTGTTCTTCGACATGAACGAACGCTTCTACAACGAGCTGCCAAAAGCCGGCATCGAGTTCCCATTCCCCCAACTCGATGTTCACCTTACCCGTAATCAATAATACCGCACTATAATGACAAGCAAATGGAACTATTTGCCACTTACATCCGAAGAGCAGAAACTTGAAACGGAACTCGCTCGTCGATACGCCAACTGCCCGCCCGTCAGCGAGCTGTTGGTGCAACGAGGCATCACCTCGCTGGCCGAAGCCGAGAAATTCTTCCACCCATCCCTGCGCGACCTCCACGACCCATTCCTCATGCCCGACATGGACAAGGCCGTCGACCGCCTCAACCGCGCTATGGGCTCCAAAGAAAAAATCCTCATCTTCGGCGACTACGACGTCGACGGTACCACTGCCGTCGCCCTCGTATACCGCTATCTGCAAAATTTCTACTCGGAAATCGACTTCTACATACCCACCCGCTACGACGAAGGCTACGGCATCTCCCACCGCGTGGTCGACTGGGCCGCCGAAGAGGGCTTCAAGCTCATCATCATCCTCGACTGCGGCATCAAAGCCATCGAGGAGATTGAATACGCACGCACCTTGGGCATCGACTTCATCATCTGCGACCACCACGTGCCCGACGACCAGTTGCCCCCGGCTTGCGCCATCCTCAACCCCAAGTTGGAAGGCTCAACCTACCCCTGCCGACACCTCTCCGGTTGCGGTGTCGGCTACAAGTTCATGCAAGCCTTCTCCATCTCCAACGGTATCGGCACCGCCGAATTAGAGTGTATGCTCGACTTGGTAGCCGTGTCCATCGCCGCCGACATCGTGCCCATGGTCGACGAGAACCGCGTCATGGCCTACATGGGTCTCAAGCGCCTCAACACCAACCCCAACCTCGGCCTGCGTGCCATAATCCGCACCTGCGGCTTGGGCGGCAAGGAAATCTCCATCACCGACGTCATCTTCAAAATCGGTCCGCGAATCAACGCGTCAGGCCGCATGCAAAGCGGCCGTGAAGCCGTCGAACTCCTCGTTGCGCGCGACAGCAAAGACGCTGCTCGCAAATCCCTCGCCATCGACCAATACAACAAGGACCGCAAAGAACTCGACAAGCGTATCACCGAAGAAGCCAACGCAATCCTCGAACAACGCGGCGAAATGTACTCGCCCAAGCGATCAATCGTCATCTACAACAAAGACTGGCACAAGGGCATCATCGGCATCGTCGCTTCGCGCCTCACCGAGCTATACTACAAGCCCTCGGTGGTGCTTACATTCGCCAACGGCCTCGCCACCGGCTCTTCGCGCTCCGTGCAAGGATTCGACATCTACAAAGCCATCGACTCTGTGCGCGATTTGCTCGAAAACTTCGGCGGACACCCCTACGCCGTGGGCCTTTCCCTGCGCGAGGAGAATATTCCCGAGTTCACTCGCCGATTCGAGGACTACGTGTCGCGTCACATCCTCCCCGAGCAGCAAACACCCGTAATCGACATCGATGCCTTCCTCAACTTCGCCCAAATCACACCCGAACTGATCTCCACACTCCGTCTGTTCAACCCCTTCGGCCCCGGCAACCAAAAGCCCACATTCTGCACTCGCGGCGTCAAAGACTTCGGCACAAGCATGTTAGTGGGCAAGCACCTCGAGCACATCAAGCTCGAATTGGTCGACGACACCTCCGGCAAGGTCATCAACGGCATCGCTTTCAATATGGCTCGTTACTTCGACTACATACACGCCGGTAAGCCCTTCAACATCTGCTACACCATTGAGGAAAACAAGCACCACAATGCCACCTCAACCCTCCAGCTCTTAGTGAAGCAAATCCGCGTGGCCAACGAAACCGAATAATGGCCACACCGCTCGACATACTCCAACAATACTGGCACTACGATGCTTTCCGTCCCACTCAAGCAGAAATCATCGACTCAGTGCTCGCCGGTCGCGACACAATCGGCCTGCTCCCAACCGGCGGCGGCAAAAGTATCACCTTCCAAGTGCCAGCAATGCTTCTCCCCGGAATCACCATCGTGATTTCGCCTCTCATCTCGCTAATGAAGGACCAAGTGGACAACCTCCGCGACCACGGAATTCCCGCCACCTGTCTCCACTCGGGCATGCAGCGTCCAGAGCAACGCCTTGCCCTCGACCGCATCCGCCTGGAAAAGGTCAAAATCGTATACATCGCCCCCGAAAAGCTCGTCCGAGAAGGTTTCATAGCCGAATTACGCACTTGGGACATCGCTCTCATCGTGGTCGACGAAGCGCACTGTATCTCCCAGTGGGGCTACGACTTCCGACCTTCATACCTCAAAATCAATACCCTGCGCACAGTCTTCCCCGGCCTTCCCATCTTGGCGCTCACGGCCTCGGCCACACCCGAAGTAGTGGCCGACATTGCCGACAAGCTCTCGATGCGCTCGCCGCAAATCTTCTCACGCAGCTTCGCACGCCACAACATCAGTTATATCGTGCGCCCCTGCGAGGTAAAGAACGATATGCTGCTCCACGTAATCGCCCACACCTCCGGTTCAACCATCGTTTACGTCCGCTCGCGCCGCCGAACTGCCGAAATCGCCGAACTGCTCCGCAACGAAGGCATCTCCGCCGACTTCTACCATGCAGGCCTAATAGCTCAGGAGAAGACCATCAAGCAAGACCGCTGGAAGAACGGCGAAGTGCGCGTGATGGTGGCCACAAACGCCTTCGGCATGGGCATCGACAAGCCCGACGTGCGTTTGGTCGTACACTTCGACATCCCTCCCTCGCTCGAAGAGTACTACCAAGAAGCAGGCCGTGCCGGGCGCGACGGCCTCGAGTCGTTTGCCGTGATGCTCGTGGCCGAATCCGACAAAGCCATCCTCACGCGCCGTCTAAATGAGGCTTTTCCGCCACGCGAGTTCATCCGCTTCGTTTACGACCGCCTCGCCGTCTACCTCAACATCTCTGTCGGCAGCGGCTACAACCAAGTCTACGAATGCAACCTCGAACGCTTCTGCCACACCTTCGACCTCCAGCCAAAGCCCACAAAAGCAGCCTTAGGCATCCTCACCCGCTCCGGTCTCATTGAATACTCCGACGAAATCGGCGGCCGCTCACGCCTGATGGTCACAATCCAAAAGAGCGAGTTCTACTCCCTCAACCTCGACGACAACACCGACCGCGTGCTTCAAGCTATCCTCCGCACCTACTCCGGAATCTTCGCCGACTACGTGCCCATCAACGAAAACGAGCTGTCGTTCCGCACCTCGCTCTCGGTGCAAACAGTGCTCGAAGCGCTCATCACCCTCAGCCGTATGCACGTCATCTCCTACGTGCCTGCACGCACCAATCCGTTCGTATACTACCCAGTCCGCCGAGAAGAGAAGGACAAGATTCAGATACCGCGCGCCGTCTACGAGGACATGCTCGAAAAAGCGCGCGTACGCCTCGATGCCGTGCGCCGGTTTGCATTCTCCAACAACGAGTGCCGCGTGCAGCGCATGCTACAATACTTCGGCCAAACAGACGCACAGCCATGCGGCAAGTGCGACTTCTGCCGAGCTCAACGAGCCGCCACTCCCCAAGCAAAAGCCACACGCCAACTCTCAGTCGCCCAATACCTCGACACACTCCTCCAAACATACCCCGACGGCCTCTCAGTCGACTTCATCCGCCAACAGATACCCGCAAACTATGCCGACGCGATAGCGATTCTGCGCCAACGCGTCGACAACGGCGACCTCACCTTCCACAACAACCGATTCAGTCGATGAGCACGAACGCCGCCCAGTAATACGGGTCGCTATACCGCGTGCGTATCTCTGCACGAGCGCGTTCAAATGCCTTATGCACATCGTATTTGCTGCCAGCCAACTCGCGGTAGAATGCGGTCATGAACTCGCCGGTAACTGCGTCGCTCACTTCCCACAAACTCAGCACCATCGACTGCACGCCCGCTTTCTTGAAGCCACGCTGCAAGCCAAACACGCCCTCGGCCGTAACCTCGCCCTCGGCCGAATGGCACGACGCGATGCACGCCAAGCGCACGTGGCGCATATCACATTGCGCTATGTCCGCAGCCGACAGCAAGCCGGTTTGACCGTCGCCGCCCCAGCCCACGTTGCCCCGAGCCATCACCAAGCCACTACGCAACATGGCGTCGGCATATCCCTGCAGCGATGCCGGCGCTGTGGCATCTTGCGACTGATAAAAGTAGCCGTGAGTGGCGATGTGCAATATGTCTACCTTGTCGAAATTGGTCAGCAGGAAGCGACGCTTAGTGCCGTCCGACCCGGTTACCAACGTTGCCGCCGTTCCAATTTGCGCGGCCACCGCCGAGGCTTCGATACCGGAATTAGGCAGCGGTCGGAAGGTACCTTCGCCGTAATCCAAACCGCCATACACCATCGCGCCGGTGATATTACCCGTCTGCGACAGCTCACACAACTGCCGCGCCGAGCTTAGGCAGCGCATCGAATAGTGCTCGCACAGCGGCTGTCCATCAACAGTAATTGCCTCTATAGCAATGCGATAGAACTCGCCATCGGACACATAGTACACCGTGCGAGCCTTGCCGATGATGTCGGCAAGGCGCTGTCCAATCAACTGCTCCATGGCCACGGCACTCTCGCCGCTATACAGTCGCGAGCGCTCGCCGCCTTCCAACGTCAACAGCGAATCCAACTGCCCCAGGTTGCACAACCGGTGCACCCGCGGGTACTCATACTCACGCCGAATCTCGTAGCACACATACTCGCGCGGCTGCTGCTTATGCGGTATCTCAGCGAAGTCAAGTAGCACTTCGCCCTTGCCCAACGAGCGCCGCACCGCATCATAATCCACGTCCATAAACGCCGACACATCGCCATATTGGCTACACCTGACTGCAATTTCCGCATCTAATTGCAAGATGTCGGCATACAGCGTAGCCACTTCTTCCACCGAGCGATCGTCGGACGTTTCCAACCGCATCAGCCGTGCACGCATCTGCTGCAACCGCGCCAAATCAGCGCGGTCAACCGACGTGCCGTACTCCTCCACGATGTCATCAACACTGCGCTCGGCCGCCAACAGCAGACCCTTAGTGAGCAGCAACGACTCGTAGGCCTGCCGCGTGAACGCATCGCCATCGCATTGCGCTTCCAGCCCGTAGGCCACCATGCTCTGCAGCACCGTGATGCTCTCGCCCAACAACGCCTCGCGCTGCTCCGATGGCAACACGCGCAGCTGTTCGCGCAGCTTGTCGCGATACAACTCCGCTACGCTCATATACACCCGGCATCCATCCTCCACATTGCCCGTGAAGGCGATGATGTTGGCCAACGTGTACATTGCCCAGCGGAATTCCTTCGAATCGCGACCATACAGCTCCAGCGCCCATAGCGTTTGCTGTCGAAAGACCTCGTAGCTCGCTTGGTAGTCGCCAAGTTTATACAGCGTATTCCCGTATTGATTGGCATGAAGCAAGCTGCGGTTGTTCAGCGGCTTGCTCTTCGCCATTTCATATAATACTCGGAATGATTCAGCGGCACGCGCCCAGTCGCTGAATCTACCGTAAGCGATTCCCGCCATACCGTAATACATCTCTGTCATCTCCCGTGCATTATTCTCATTGATGTGCAGCGATGCACTGTCGAGATAACAATACGTTTGCTCGCGCTGCTGCATCTTGCTGCATGTCACCGCTAAGTTCAGATAATCGAAAGCCAACAAGGTGTCATCGCCACCGTCCAACTTGTCGTAATTTACCTTTTTACGCCCATATTCCAACGCCTTTGCATATTCACCTGTGTTATGATAACACATTTCGAGCGATAAACAAATGCTTCGACATAAATGATAATCCGCTTTATCAGCCTGTTCGTAAGCCTGCTCATAAAAGTAAGCCGCACGTTCATAATCCTTATTATTATACGCTTGCATGCCCAAGTCCTTGAGCTCTTCGCATGTCTGTGCTGATGCTGCCATCGCTAAAAGCAGCAACAGCGCGGTCAATAATAATTTCATTCGCATAATCGATTCAGTAATTCCTTAGCTTGCTCTTGATGAGAGCCTTCAAGTTCAATATATTCTTTCAATTCCTCCACTGCGAGGCCTCTTTGGCCGGTATTTGCCAAAGCTATGATGCGCATCCATCGCAATTCATACAGCTTGTCAGCCAGTAGAATCCGCTGATATTCAACCTGTTCAGACGGCAGGCTTGAGTCAATCACCGTGTCGGCCATCGCCACGTCAATTGCAGCCAACGCTCGGCCATACTCGCGCCACTCTATCATAGCTTCGATGCTGTCCAAGCCTGTGCCGCCGCGAAATTCATTCGTCGGAAGAGCACTGCCTACCCGGTCATCAGGCGCACTGCCCACTTTCATCAACAACCACCAGCCGCACACAATCACCAATGCCAAGCCTGCGGCCGAGGCCACAATCACGCGCCACGGTCCGCGCTTGGCCGGCATCGGCCGCACAGCCGAATCGCTGTTCCATTGAGCCATCTGAGCCTTCTTCTCAGCCACCGACTGCACACTGCGCACCACTCGCTCTGTGTGCGCTACCTCCGCCGCCAACTCGCTGTTAGCAGCCATCCGTTGCTCGAACGCCCGGAGTTCGTCACCTTGCATCTCGCCGCGCACATAGCGGTCAATCATTTCTAATTCAGTGTCCTTCATCGTAATCCCACCTTTTTAAATGTTTGTGTAATCCGTTCCTTCAAATTCGCCATACACTTGGCCTTGCGGCTCTTCAACCCGTCGTAGGAACTGTTCTCCGGTCGCAATGCAAGTATCTCGTCGAGCGTCTTCCGCTCGTAATAAAACAGCGTGAGTATCTCCACACAACTCTTCGGCAGCGACAGCAAACACTGCGACACGATGCGGTCTTTCTCAACCTCCACATCGTTGTCGAAGTACAATTCCATCAACACCTCCGTCTCATCAGCCGTTATCTGCTCATTCATCGGGATGACATGCCTGCCGTCGCGCAGCATTTCCAGATACTTATTCTTCACGATGCGCATGAAGTAAGCGGTCAAATCAGTCACGTCTACGATGCCCGTGCGCCCGTGCGCCTTCACAGCGCCGGCGGCGTCTACGTACACCTGTCCACTCTCAAACTTCTCCCACAGCAACACGAACGAGTCCTGCAGCAAGTCCTCGCGCTCATCGTAGGAGATGCCGCCGTAGCCCGCAGTGCCCCGCCGAAAAGCTTCGACGCACCGAGTGTACCACCATTGCATCACACGCTTATCACCTGATTGATAACCGATTACAACTTCGGCATCCGTATAACTCTTCTTCCGAAAGCCCAACCAACTCATCGCGAAAACACCTTTGACAACACGTTAGAAATCGTTCCACTCATCGCCGGCGACTGCGGATAGCGACTCCGATACTCGCGGCTCTGCATCAGCCGGTCAATCGCTTCCAAAAACTCATTGTCCTTGCGATTGGCAAAACTGCGCCACTGCGTGGTCAAGATATACGTCAACTTGCCCACTCCTTTATACTCCTGATTCAGCTGGAAGTCTTTGCAAGCACTCAGCGTCAACCACTGCTCTTCGATGGGAGCAGTTGATGCACTGTGCCGCCCCGGTATCACAAAGTCGTCAAACACTCCGCGCACCACCAAGCCGTCATCGGTCGCATCTCCACGCGTACTATCGCCGCTGTGACACGCATCTACCACCACCACGATGCAGCCCGAACGTCCAACGCGCTTGCGCAAATCCTGCAGCATCGCGCTCACCTCATCATCCACCAAGTGGTGCTCACCCTTATCCTTATCACAGTAACTGCGATACGCATCGTAAGGTATCCACGACTCATCCCAGCCATCAGCCTCATCGCCGTTCACATCCGTCACTCGCTGCCCATGACCCGAAAAATGGATGTACACTATGTCGCCCTTCACCGCACGCGCAGTCAAATCCTTTATCGACTTCACAATCGCCGCCTTCGTCGCCTCAGAATTCACCAAGGTGGTGATGTCGCTAAACGAATTCGCCTCCAACATCTCCACCACCAACGGCACATCACGGTCACCGTTAATCTTCGTCCACGAAGCGTCTTGCTGCTCGCCAAGCCCAATCACCACTGCGCGACGGGTTTGTCCCGACAGTGTGACGGCACACAGCAACACCGCCGCCATCGTTATCACTATTTTGATTAACTCCTTCATTTTCAATCGATTTATATACGTTAGCCAAAAGCCATAAATCAGTTACACTGTTCACTTCATGCGCCACTTCTTCATTTCTTGTCCCTTTGCTCATTACGTACCCGAGAATCTTATCCTCCGATACCGCTGAAAAACGTTTGCTTACCATGTCTCTATAAGTTTTGTTTACTTTATAGAGACCATTCAAGCCAAAATCCTATCACCTACCGTACATTTCAATGAACTGCCTGATAGCGCGATGCTTCAGATTGTACACGTTCTCAACCTTCACACCCATCATAGCAGCCACATCCTGCGCATCATAGCCGTCAACCAACAGCAAGCGAAGCACCTCGGCATATCGCTCGTTTGGCATACGCTCCAATACGGCATTCACATCGATCGCCACCTGGATGCGCAAATCATCGCTCACATCCGCATACGCCATCTTCTCAGCATCGGCATCGTCAGCCACCACGTGCATCAACCTATCGTAAGCGTCCACAAAGAAACGCCACGCCACCGGAATCATCCACGAACGCAGGCGGCAACCATTCTGGCCGTCAAAGCCATCAAGCTTCGACCAACCATTGCGCGACAGGTACAAGTACAACTCGCTCACCATCTCGTCAAAGTCAACCAATCCGCGGAACACCTGGATACGCACCTTTTGCAGCACGCCCACGATTTCATTGTAAAAAAACTCGCGACACACTGCCGAGTCGCCCGATTTCAAGCCCGCAATAAAGCGAGCATCCATCTCATTTAAGCTACCAACTTGTTCAGTTTTCATAAAAGTAAAACATTAAATTTTACTCATTATGAAAACCTATCACAAAAGTAACCCAAAACACCCCAAAAAAAAGAGCAAAAACAACAAAAAAATCAAAGAACGCAAAATCCACCACAAAGTTAGCAAAAAAATCCCAATTCCCCACTCCACCCCACCAAAAAAATACCAAAACAACAGCCCGCCATCGGCCACCACCCGGCATCTGCACACCATCGCCACCTACCTTGCGCGGCCGGTAGTGCCGCGGCTCGCTGCGGCATACCCCGTTGGCCCAGGCCACCGTGGGTCCT